>NZ_LVEG02000003.1 GCF_001614315.2 Halofilum ochraceum | reverse complement strand
GCAGGCGCCAGCGGCCCAGCCGGCCCCGGCGCCCGCCCCGGCCGAGCCCGCCGGCGGCGGCGACGACAGCGGCGGCGGACTGCCCTCGGGCCATGTGGTGGAATCACCGATGGTGGGGACCTTCTACAGCGCCTCCTCACCCTCATCGCCGCCTTTCGTCGAAGTCGGCCAGAGCGTCAAGGCCGGCGAAACCGTCTGCATCATCGAGGCGATGAAGATCCTCAACCAGATCGAGGCCGACGTGAGCGGCACGGTCAAGGCCGTCCTCGTCGAAAACGGTTCGCCGGTCGAGTTCGGCGAACCCCTGATGATCATCGAGTAGACCAAAGCCATGATCGACAAGGTCGTTATCGCCAACCGCGGCGAGATCGCGCTGCGCATCCTCCGCGCCTGTCGCGAACTCGATATCCGCACGGTCGCCGTGCATTCCAGCGCCGACCGTGATCTCAAACACGTGCGCCTGGCCGACGAAACGGTCTGTATCGGCCCGCCCAGTTCGAGCGAGAGTTACCTCAACGTGCCGGCGATCATCGCGGCCGCCGAGGTCACCGACGCCGTGGCGATCCATCCCGGTTACGGCTTCCTGTCGGAGAACGCCGATTTCGCCGAGCGGGTGGAATCGAGCGGGTTCATCTTCATCGGCCCGAATGCCGGCGTGATCCGGCTGATGGGCGACAAGGTGAGTGCCATCCGCGAGATGAAGGCCGCCGGGGTGCCCTGCGTCCCGGGATCGGACGGCCCGCTGCCCGAGGACCCGGACGAGTGCACGCGGATTGCCCGCGAGATCGGCTATCCGATCATGATCAAGGCCTCGGGCGGCGGCGGCGGCCGCGGCATGCGCGTGGTCCACAGCGAAGCGGCACTGCACAACGCGATCTCGATGACGCGCACCGAGGCCGGTAACGCCTTCGGCAACCCCGCGGTGTACATGGAGAAGTATCTGTCCAACCCGCGGCACGTCGAGTTCCAGGTACTGGCCGACAGCCACGGCAACGCGATCCACCTCGGCGAGCGCGACTGCTCGATGCAGCGCCGACATCAGAAGGTGGTCGAGGAAGCGCCGGCGCCCGGGATCACCGAGAAACAGCGCCAGAAGATCGGCAAGCGCTGCGCCGAGGCCTGTCAGAAGATCGGCTACCAGGGTGCGGGCACGTTCGAGTTCCTGTACGAGAACGGCGAATTCTTTTTCATCGAGATGAATACGCGCGTCCAGGTCGAGCATCCGGTAACGGAGATGATCACCGGTATCGACATCGTCAAGGAGCAACTGCGGATCGCTGCCGGCGAGCGCCTGTCCGTCAGCCAGAAACAGGTCCAGGTCCAGGGCCACGCGATCGAATGCCGCATCAACGCGGAAGACCCGTCGACGTTCATGCCATCGCCGGGCACGATCTCGCTCTACCACGCACCGGGCGGTCCCGGCGTGCGGGTCGATTCGCACGTCTACAACGGTTATAAGGTCCCGCCGTATTACGACTCGATGATCGGCAAGCTGATCTGTCACAGCGATGACCGCGACGCGGCGATCGCCCGCATGGCGGGCGCCCTGTCCGAGATCGTCGTCGAGGGGATCAAGACGAACGTCCCGCTGCACCGCGATATCATGGCCGATGCCGCATTCCGCCAGGGCGGAACGGATATCCACTATCTCGAGAAGAAGCTTGGCCTCTGACCCGGCGGGGCGCCCCGCCCCCTTGCCCCGTAACGCGGACGGGCGGTAACGCGATGACATGGCTCCAGGTGAAGGTCGACACCGCCCCGGACCGGGCCGATGCCGTCGAGGAGGCGCTGACTGAAGCGGGCGCCCTGTCGGTGACGCTCGAGGACGCGGGCGATATGCCGCTGCTGGAACCGGCCCCCGGTGCGATGCCCCTTTGGCAGGCGACCCGGGTCATCGCCCTGTTTGGCGATACGGTCGACCGCGAAAGCGTGGCGGACAGCCTCGCGCTCACCGCCGACGGCGGGGAACTCACGCCCGTGTTCGAGACGCTGCCCGACCGGGAGTGGAGCCGGGTCTGGATGGACGACTGGCAGCCGCTGCAATTCGGCCGTCGGCTCTGGGTCGCGCCGCTGGAGGCCGAACTGGACGAACCCGGGGCCGTCGTCCTGCGACTCGATCCGGGGCTCGCGTTCGGCACCGGGACGCACGCCACGACCGCCCTCTGTCTCGAATGGCTCGATGGCCTGGCGCTTGCGGGCACGCGCGTACTGGATTACGGCTGCGGGTCCGGGATCCTCGCGATCGGCGCCCTGAAACTTGGCGCGGCGCGCGCACACGGGATCGATATCGACCCGCAGGCGCTGGAAGCGACGGCATCCAACGCCGACACGAACGGGGTCGCCGAGCGGATCACGACCGCCCAGCCGGACGATCCCCTGGGCGGCCCGTATGACATCGTGGTCGCCAATATCCTGGCCGGGCCGTTGATGCAGTCGGCGGACACCATCGCCCGCGCGCAGGAGGCCGGCGGCCGGATCGCACTGGCAGGCGTGCTCGCTGAACAGGCCGAGGACGTCATCGCGGCCTACGAGCCCTGGTACCATCTCGAAGTCGGCGGCGAACGCGACGAATGGGTCCGCCTCGAGGGCAGGCGCCGCAGCGGTCGCTGACGGAAGCCGCTGGATCAACGCTGTCACCGGAACAACCAGCAATCCCATGAACACCCAGTGCCCCCACTGCCGGACCGTGTTCCGGATCGCCACGCAGGTCCTCGACGAGGCGAACGGACGCGTCCGCTGTGGGCAGTGCGGCCGCGCGTTCGACGCGCGCAGCCGCCTGCAGAAAGAGCTGCCGTTCGACGTCTCCGCGGCGGCGGATCAGGCCGGCGGGGATCGCAGCGGAGCGGGCGCGCCGGATGGGGCCCCGAAGCCCCCGCACCAACCGCGGCTGCAACTGGAGCGGCCGCGACACGGGTCCGTTTCCGGCATCCTGATGTCGGATCTGGAGGGCGAGCCGGAGCAGCATACGCGCGGGCGGCCGACGCGCTGGTCACTGGCGGGCTGGTCCGCGGTCAACACGCTGCTGCTGCTCGCGCTCTGCGGGCAACTGCTGTTCGTCCAGCGCGAGGCCTTCGCGCAGAACCCCTCGATGCGACCGCTGATCATGGACATGTGCGCGTATGTCGGCTGCAGCGTAGCTCCGCGCCGGGCGGTCGAGCAGATCGAACTCGTACGCCGCAATGTATATGCGCATCCGAATGTCGACGAAGCGCTCATCATCGATGCGCGCTTCGTGAACAACGCCCCGTTTTCACAGCCATACCCCACGCTGACCGTCAGTCTCGGCGATCTGCGGGGCGAGCCCATGATCCGCCGCAATTTCGAGCCGCGCGAATACCGCCCTGAACTCGATCCGAACGCCCGCATGGCGCCGGGATCCCCCGTGCGCATCACGCTCGAGGTCCGCGACCCGGGGCGCAAGGCGCGGACGTTCGAACTGGACTTTTCGTGACCCCGATCACGGCAATCCCGGACCGATGCTTTTAGATTGCCGACCGGCCGCGTATGATGCGCCGCCCGGCGCGGGCGACCGGCAAGGGGCCGATCCCCATGCTATACTCCGGCGCCTGCCGGTGAGCCATGTGCGGATTCCCGGCGCGCGGGGGCCGTACGATCGCGCCGCCCCGTAATCGTTGCAGCGGCCCGGCTTCCCGCATACCGTATAGCGGGTCGGCCGTGCGCCCGGTAGAACGATTGACAGAACAGCCGGGCACGAAGAACAGGGTCGGCAACCAAGAACAATTCGTACAAGTCGATCGCGTACGTTCGACAGCGAACGGGTCCCTTTGGATCGGCGTGAGGGCGGAGCGGGACGTGGCACAAGAAGGCGATCACGTGAATCCCGGTACGGGCGCGGCGGAGCCGCACCGGACCGATGACGTGCCGATGCCGACGCTGACACCGTTCCCCGTACAGGCCGGGGACCCGAGCACCAGGAAGGCTTGCCGCATGAACCGCAACCGCCCGAACGGCTGCGGCGGCCCGGCCGCAACGCCACTCAAGCGCTGCGTGTCCGAGGAGCTCGCCCGCTACTTCGACGCACTCGAGGGTGAACAGCCCTGCGATCTCCATAAAATGGTGATCGGCGAGACCGAGCAGGCGCTCCTGCAGTTCGTGCTCGAACATACCGGCGGCAACCAGAGCCGCGCCGCCCAGTTGCTGGGACTCAACCGCGGCACCCTGCGCAAGAAACTGAATTACTACGGGATCGACCGCTGAGATGGATTCCCCGGTGCCGACGGTACCGGCGTACCCGGGCCCGCGGCGCCTCCACCCGATCCGGACCACCTCAAAATGAACGATAGCCACGTGACGCCGGTGCGGCGCGCACTCCTCAGTGTTTCCGATAAGACCGGTCTCGAAGACTTCGCGCGCTCACTCGCCGACGCCGGCGTCGAGCTGCTGTCGACCGGCGGAACCGCCCGTGCGCTGAGCGCGGCGGGGCTCGCCGTGACGGAAGTGGCCGACCACACCGGCTTCCCCGAGATCATGGGTGGACGCGTAAAGACGCTGCACCCGCGCATCCACGGCGGCATCCTCGGCCGCCGCGGCGAAGACGCGGAGGCGATGGCGGAGCACGGCATCGATCCGATCGATCTGGTCGTGGTCAATCTGTACCCGTTTCGCGAGACCGTTGCGCGCCCGGACGTCACCCGCGCGGACGCGATCGAGAATATCGATATCGGCGGCCCGGCCATGGTGCGCGCCGCGGCTAAGAACCAGGCCGATGTCGGCGTGGTGACCGATCCCGAAGATTACGCAACGGTCGCGGCTGCGGTCGCCGCCGGCGGGCTCGACGCAACCACCCGGCGGCGACTGGCCACGAAGGCCTTCCGCCACACGGCGGCCTACGACGGTGCGATCGCGGCCTGGCTGACGGAGCAGGAAGAAGATTCCGGGAACGACGACGCCCTGCCGGAGCAGCTCGAAACCGGTTTCGAACGGGTCCTCGCGCTGCGCTACGGCGAGAACCCGCACCAGCGCGCCGCGTTCTACGCCGCCCCGAATGCGCCGGCAAACACGGTTACCCGCGCCCGCGTGCGCCAGGGCAAGGCCCTGTCGTTCAACAACATTGCCGACGCCGACACCGCGCTCGAGTGCGTAAAGCAGTTCGACGAGCCCGCCTGCGTGATCGTCAAGCACGCGAATCCCTGTGGCGTCGCGATCGGCGCCGACGCCGCGTCCGCCTACGAGGGTGCCTACGCCACCGATCCGGTCTCCGCGTTCGGCGGCATCATCGCCTTCAACCAGCCGCTGGATGCGGCGCTGGCGAAGACCCTGATCGAGCGGCAGTTCATCGAGGTCCTGCTGGCCCCGTCCGTGGACGAGGACGCGCTCCGGGTGCTTTCCGCGAAACCGAACGTACGCGTACTGGAGACCGGCTCCCTCGGTGGCATGACCGGTGGTCTGGACTACCGCGGGGTCGCCGGCGGCCTGCTGGTGCAGGACCGGGACACCCTGCTGATAGCCGACGACGGCCTCCGCACTGCCACCCGCACCGGACCCGACGCCGCCACCGAACGCGATCTCCTCTTCGCATGGCGGGTCTGCAAGTCCGTGAAGTCGAACGCGATCGTGTATGCCCGTGATGGCGCCACCGTCGGCGTCGGAGCCGGCCAGATGAGTCGGGTCAATTCCGCCCGCATCGCCATCCACAAGGCCGCCGATGCCGGCATCCCCACGCCCGGTTCGGTGATCGCCTCGGATGCGTTCATCCCGTTTCGCGACGTACTCGATGTCGCTGCCGGCGCGGGCGTGAAGGCCGTCATCCAGCCAGGGGGCTCTGTGCGCGACGACGAGGTGATCGCCGCGGCCGAGGAACTCGGCATCATCATGGTCTTCACCGGCATGCGGCACTTCCGCCATTGATACTAAGCTTCCATGAAGTATTGTCAGGTCTCAGCGCGCGCCCGCAGGGAGCCATTGCGCTGCCGGCTGGCGGCGTTGCGCTCGCTCGACGTGCCGACAGCACGCCTTCGCTCCCGCGCCTTGCCAGCCAACAGCGCAATGGCCCTGAGACCTGACAATACTTCATGGAAGCTTAGTAACCGCAACCGGAGCCAAACACCCCATGTCCCTGCGATGTATCCTGCCCGCGATCGGAGCACTCATCATCATGACCAGCCCAACCCACGCAGCCGGTGATAACGCCTGCACCGAAGGTAGCGTACCCGCCACGATCGAGACCGATCGCGGCAGCATCCGCATAGCGCTCGATCGCGAGGAGGCGCCGGCGACGGTGGCCAACTTCCTGACCTATGCGCGTGACGGGTTCTTTGCCGGCACGATCTTCCATCGCGTGATCCCGGGTTTCATGATCCAGGGCGGCGGCATGACCGAGGGCATGGAGCGCAAACCGACGCGCGCCCCGATCACCAACGAATCCGACAACGGGCTCTCCAACGCCCGCGGCACGCTCGCGATGGCCCGGACCAGCGATCCGGACAGCGCGACCTCCCAGTTTTTCATCAACCTGACCGACAACGCACGGCTCGATGGCCAGAAAGACCAAGCCGGCTACACCGTCTTCGGCCGGGTCACCGATGGCATGGATGTGGTCGACGCCATTGCCGCAGTGGAAACGACCCGCCGTGGCGGCCATCAGAACGTTCCGCGCGACACGATCCGGATCGAAGCCGTGACGATCGATGACTGCGGGGAGGGGACGAACGACGGAGGCAATACATGAAGGTGCTCGTGATCGGTGGCGGTGGCCGCGAACATGCGCTGGCATGGAAGCTTTCCCTGTCGAAGAGAAGCGAACGCGTGTTCGTCGCCCCCGGCAACGCGGGCACCTCGGCGGAGAGCGGCGTCGAGAACGTACCGATCGCCGCCGACGACCTCGACGCACTGGTAGATTTCGCCCGCGATCAGGCCATCGGCCTGACGGTTGTCGGCCCCGAGGCCCCGCTCGTCGCCGGCATCGCCGATCGATTCCACGCGCTGGACCTGCCGATCGTCGGGCCGACCGGGGCGGCGGCCGAACTCGAGGGCTCCAAGGCCTTCGCCAAGGATTTCCTCGCGCGCCATAAGATCCCGACGGCCGAGTACCGGACCTTCGAGTCGATCGACCCGGCGCTCGCCTGGGTACACGAGCGCGGCGCACCGCTGGTCATCAAGGCGGACGGCCTCGCCGCCGGCAAGGGCGTGATCATCGCCCGCGACACGGACACCGCCGAGCGGGCCGTCCGCGACATCCTCGGAGGCGCGTTCGGGGGCGCCGGCGCACGCGTGGTGGTCGAGGATTTCCTCGACGGCGAAGAGGCGAGTTTCATCTGCCTGGTCGATGGCCGCACGGCCGTCCCGCTGCCTTCGTCACAGGACCACAAGACCCGTGACGACGGCGATACCGGCCCGAACACGGGCGGCATGGGCGCCTACTCACCGGCCCCGGTAGTGACCGACGCCGTCCACGAGCGGATCATGCGCGAGGTCGTCGAGCCCACGGTCGCGGGCATGGCGGCGGAAGGCCGGCCGATCAACGGTTTTCTCTACGCCGGGCTGATGATCGGTGCGGACGGTGCGCCGCGGGTGCTCGAGTTCAACGTCCGCGGCGGCGATCCCGAGACCCAGCCGATCCTGATGCGTCTCACCAGCGACGCGGTCGACCTGTTCGCGGCCGCGGCGAACGGTCGACTGGGTTCCGTCGAACCGCGCTGGGACAAGCGCGCGGCCCTGGGCGTGGTCATGGCGGCCGGCGGCTATCCCGAACAATATCGCAAGGGTGACGTCATCAGGGGCATCGATGGCATCGACGCCGATGACGTGAAGGTCTTCCACGCGGGCACGAGCCGCGAGGGCGATGAAATCCGCACGGCGGGTGGCCGCGTGCTCTGCGTCACGGCCCTGGGGCGGGATGTAGCGGCGGCAAGGGAGCGCGCCTATGCGGCCATGGCCGGGATCGACTGGCCCGACGTCCATTACCGGCGGGACATCGGCCATCGCGCGATCGACCGCTGAGTCGGTCAGTCGATCGCGAGCAGGCTCGCTCCTACAGGAAGATTCGCGATCGGCGCGACGGGACTCGCTGTCGTTACCCGGGGCATCAAGCCCGCCTACTGCTTGCCGCCGGAGGTCGCGCGCTCGACCACGCTCTCCTGCACCGGATCGGCCTCCACCTCGGTACGGGCAAGATCGGCGACGGTCATGGAGCCCAGTGCCTGTTCCAGGGCTGTGTCAACGGCCGCCATCGCGCCCGCCTCTGGCACGCCATCGCCCGCCAGGACATGATCCAGCGTCCCGTATTTGCGCGCGGCTTCGACGATGCGCCGGACCGAGGTCCGCTCGGGCGGGATGGCAGGTAGCCAGCCTTCCGCTTCGTCGCCGTTGGGCGCGACCAGTCCCCCATCGATCAGTGCCTCCAGCACGGCATCGACCGCGTCGCCGGGAACGGCAAGACGCCGCGCCATGACGTCCCGGGTCGGCGGCGTATCGCCGGCATACCAGGCTGTAACGACGCAGCGCATCACGGCCAGCGCGAGGCGTTCCGTCTGGGCGCCCGACAGGCGGGCCCCGCCCCGGCCGCCGGCCAGCAACTGTTCGGGATGCTGGCGATAGAACGCGATCGAGGATCCCGTCAGCAGGATCAGCCAGGACAGCTGCAGCCAGATCATGAACAGCAGGAGGATAGCGAAGCCGGAATAGATCGCCGTGTAATTGGTCGAAGTCGCGACGAATGCGGCGAACAATCGTCCGATACTCTCCCACGCTACGCCGGCGACCACACCGCCGAACAGCGCCGGCGCCAGTCGCACGCGCGTATTCGGGATCAGCATATAGAGGAACGTGAACGCTGCGACGACCAGCAGGTAGGGCACCAGCCGTCCGGCCAGCTGAAGAATGGCCCCGAATGGCTCGATCGCCACCAGCGCCTGGACTACGGAATTGCTGGTCAGCGTCGCGGTGATACCGAGCGCCGTAAAGACCAGCACCGGGCCGATGACGATCACGCTGAAATAATCGGAGAAACGGCGTACGAGCGTGCGGCGGCGACTGACGTTCCAGGTGTAGTTGAACGCCTCTTCGACTTTCTGCACCAGCGACACGGCCGTGTACAGCAGCAGGCCGATACCGACCGCCCCGAGGACACCCACCTCGATGTTGTCCACGAAGCCGACGATCCGCTCCGTGATCTCATCGGCGCGTGGCCCGAGTGCGGCGAGGAATCCCTGCAGTGCCGGCTCGATCCGATTGTGTACACCGAAGCCCTTGAGCACGGAGAAGCTCACCGCGATCAGCGGCACCATGGCCAGCAGCGTGGTGAACACCAGGCTCATGGCGCGCAACGTAAGCGCGCCCGCGGCGAGTTCACGGATGATTACATGGGCAAGCCGTAGGATATACACACACTCGCGGCGCCAGTACGGCTGGTCCGCGAGGGAGGTCTGCCAGATGAACTGATCGATACGGGATCGGAGCCGGTCCAGCGCGTCGTGCATGGCGCCTCCCTCAGGGTTCCGCGGTCCGGGCCAGGCGGGACAGGGCCGCCATGTTGAACCCAGTGTAGCCCGTGGGGCCGCTCCTGCTCAGCGTTTCATCAGTTCGAAGAATTCCTCGTTCGTCTTCGTCTGCTGCATGCGCCCGATCAGGAATTCGATCGCTTCCATGTCGTCCATCGAGTGCAGGAATTTGTGCAGGATCCAGGTCTTCTGCAGTTCCTCCTGCGACATCAACAGCTCCTCGCGCCGGGTACCCGACCGATTGATGTTGATGGCCGGGTAGATCCGCTTGTCCGCGATCTTGCGGTCGAGGTGGAGCTCCATGTTGCCGGTGCCCTTGAACTCCTCGTAGATCACCTCGTCCATCTTCGAACCGGTGTCGATCAGCGCCGTCGCCAGGATCGTGAGACTGCCGCCTTCCTCGACATTGCGCGCGGCACCGAAGAAGCGCTTCGGACGGTGGAGCGCGTTGGCGTCGACGCCACCGGTCAACACCTTGCCGGAGGATGGCACGACGGTGTTATACGCACGGGCCAGACGCGTGATGGAGTCGAGCAGGATGACGACGTCGTTCTTGTGTTCGACCAGGCGCTTGGCCTTCTCGATGACCATCTCGGCCACCTGCACGTGCCGGCTTGCGGGTTCGTCGAACGTCGACGAAACCACTTCGCCCTGGACCATGCGGTCCATCTCCGTGACCTCTTCCGGGCGCTCATCGATCAGCAGCACGATGAGGTAACACTCGGGATTGTTGGCGGCGATGCTCTGGGCGATGTTCTGCAGCATCATCGTCTTGCCGGCCTTGGGCGGCGAGACGATCAGCCCGCGCTGGCCCTTGCCGATCGGCGAGACGATATCGATGACGCGCGCGGTGATGTCCTCGGTCGAACCATTGCCGCGCTCCATGATGAAGCGCGAGGTCGCGTGCAACGGGGTCAGGTTCTCGAACAGGACCTTGTTCTTCGCGGCCTCCGGCGAACCGAAGTTGATCTCGTCCACCTTGAGCATGGCGAAGTAGCGTTCGCCTTCCTTCGGGGGCCGGATCTTGCCGGCAATAGTATCGCCGGTGCGCAGGTTGAAGCGCCGAATCTGACTGGGGGAGACGTAGATATCGTCCGGGCCGGCGAGATAGGAACTGTCGGCCGAGCGGAGAAAGCCGAAACCGTCCTGCAGGATCTCGAGGACCCCGCCACCGTAAATGTGCTCGTTCTTCTTCGCACGTGCCTTGAGTATCGCGAAGATAACGTCCTGTTTGCGGGAGCGAGCGACGTTCTCAATGCCCATTTCTTGGGCGAGCTCAATCAGCTCCGTCGCGGGTTTCGACTTGAGTTCGGTCAGGTTCATCGGTCAGGGGTTACCCGGGGTTGTGGGGATACGCACCGCATGTACGCACGCCACGGATGTGGCTGTGGACGCACGTTCTCTGGCAGAAAGGATTTCGGGGAGACTTCGCTACGGGGAAAACGAAAACCGAAGTCTTATTGATTTGACGTTAGCACGGTTTTTACGGGTCGTCTACCCGCCGGCCGGACGCGCCCGGAGCGGTCCATCGCTCGGGCCACCAGGCGCGTCGACGGATCACCGGGCGATCATACGTTGCTGTCGATGAACGCCGTCAACTGGGACTTCGACACCGCGCCGACCTTGGTCGCCTCGACGTTGCCGTTCTTGAACAGCATCAGCGTCGGGATCCCGCGGATGCCGTAGCGCGGCGGTGTATCCGGGTTCTCGTCGATGTTCAGCTGAGCCACCTGGAGCCGGTCGGAATAGTCGCGCGCGATCTCCTCGAGCACGGGCGCGATCGCCTTGCAGGGTCCACACCACTCCGCCCAGTAATCGACGAGAACCGGCTTATCCGACTGCAGGACATCCTGATCGAAGCTCTGGTCGGTGACTTGCTGAATGTTCTCGCTCACTTATGGGCCTCCAAATTGTCGCGGGAACGGAAGTATGACACGATTGTGCCCTACTGCCCGCGATCCTGACAAAACCGACCTTCAGTGTACGCCCCGGTGGGGCACGCTCCAACGAGTCGGGATCACGGTCCACCATGCCCCGTGCGTCCAGACACACCCGTGCCATGATTCCGGGGCCGACGAGCGCATATGACGGCAACCGACAGTCACCTCTCCGACATAACCTTCGACCAATTCGACCTCCCCGAGGAGGTCGCGCGTGGCCTGGCCGACGCCGGTTTCACGCGCTGCACGCCGATCCAGGCCCAGACGCTGCCGATCGCTTTGACCGGGCGCGATGTCGCCGGCCAGGCGCAGACCGGCACCGGCAAGACCGCCGCCTTCCTGGTCGCCCTGTTCACGCATCTCGCGCGCCACCCGGCCGCCGATGACCGCAAGGCGACCCAGCCGCGTGCACTGGTCGTCGCACCGACGCGCGAACTGGCGATCCAGATCCATCGCGATGCCGAGGCGCTGGGCGCGCACACCGGCCAGCGGATCGCGCTGGCCTATGGCGGCACGGACTACGAGAAACAGCGCAACGCGATCGCGGCCGGCTGCGACCTGCTGATCGGCACCCCCGGCCGCCTGATCGATTATCTCAAGCAGGGCGTGTACGACCTCCGCCGGCTGCAGGTGGCCGTGCTCGACGAAGCCGACCGCATGTTCGACCTCGGCTTCATCAGCGATATCCGCTACCTCTTCCGCCGTATGCCGGAGCCCGCCGAGCGCCTGTCGATGCTGTTCTCGGCCACGCTCTCGCTGCGCGTGACCGAACTCGCGTTCGAGCACATGAACCACCCGGAACACGTCCAGTCGCAGGCCGAACAGGTCACCGCCGACCGCGTCGAGCAGGTGCTGTATCACCCGGCCAACGACGAAAAGATCCCGCTGCTGATCGGGCTGATGCAGAAGCTCCAGCCCTCCCGGGCGCTGGTATTCGTCAACACCCGCCGTGGCACCGATTGGGTCGCCCGCAACCTCGAAGGCAACGGCATCCAGGCCGCGGTCCTCTCCGGCGAAGTCCCGCAGAAGAAACGCCAGCGGCTGCTGACCGATTTCCAGGAGGGGCGCCTGCCGGTACTGATCGCGACCGACGTCGCGGCACGCGGACTGCACATCCCCGAAGTCAGCCACGTATTCAACTTCGATCTGCCGCAGAGCGGCGAGGACTACGTCCATCGCATCGGGCGCACGGCCCGCGCCGGCGAGAGCGGCCACGCCGTCAGCTTCGCCTGCGAGGACACCGCGTTCTACGTCCCGGAGATCGAGGAATACATCGAGGCCAAGCTGCCGACCGCGGCGGTCACGAGCGACCTGCTGCCCGAAACGGCTCGACCGGCACCGCCGCAGCGCCGCGGCCAGGACGGTCCCGGCCGCAAGGGCGGCGACCGCAAGGGCGGTGATCGTGGCAAAGGCGGTTCCCGTGGCGGCGGCCAGCGCGATGGCGGGGGCGACCGCAAACGCCGCCCCCGGCGTAAACCGAGCGGCACCACGGAAACCTCTTCCTGAGGCGTCGGCAGTTTCGCCTTCGCGCGCATCGAGCGCATGCGTATCATGACAATGGAGCGACCCGGAGCGGCGGTCACGTCCCACAAGGAACGTCCGCCGCGGGTCGCATGAACGGCCGCGCCCCCGCGGCCCCCTGAGACGGACAGGGCGTCGATGCGCGGCGCCCCGCCACCGGGAACAACAATCATGCGAATCGATTCCGTCTGCGTACTCGGCGGTGGTGGCTTCGTCGGCTGGCACCTCGTTACCCGCCTGAACAATATGGGCAAACACGTCCGCGTCATCACGCGTCGGCGTGAGCGGCACAAGCAACTGCTGGTCCTGCCCTTCGTCGAGGTCGTGGAGGGCGACGTGCACGACCCGGCCACGCTCGAGCGCCTGTTCGCGGACCGCGACGCCGTGGTCAATCTCGTCGGCATCCTCAATGAGAAGGGGCACCGGGGCGAAGGCTTCCGCCACGTCCATGTCGACCTCTCGAAAAAGGTCCTCGACGCCTGCAAAAAGACCGGTGTCAAACGCCTGCTGCACATGAGCGCGCTCGGGGCCGACCAGGGCAATGCGCCGAGTCATTACCTGCGCACGAAGGGCGAGGCCGAGAATCACGTGCACACCTTCGGTCAACCGGACATCGCGGTGACCAGCTTCCGGCCCTCGGTGATCTTCGGCCGCGACGATGGCCTGTTCAATCGCTTCGCGGCGCTGCTCAAGATCTCGCCGGTACTGCCGCTCGCCTGCCCGAACGCCCGCTTCGCACCGGTCTATGTCGGCGACGTCGCCGAACGGATGGGGGACGCCCTGGAGGACCGCAAGACCTTCGGCCAGCGCTACAACCTGTGTGGACCGGAGGTCTGGGCGCTGCGGGAGATCGTCGCCTATATCCAGCGCCTCAAGGGCTGGCACCGGCTGGTCGTGCCGCTGCCCGATCGCCTCGCACGCTGGCAGGCCAACGTGCTGGAGTTCGTCCCGGGCAAGCCGTTCTCGCGCGACAACTACGCCTCGCTCCGGATCGACAGCGTATGCCCGGAGGGCGCAACCTGCCCGACACCGATCGAGGCGGTGGTGCCACACTACATCGGCGACGAAAACCGACAGACACGCTACCAGACGCTGCGGCGCGCGGCCCGCCGCAGCCATCGGGACAGCGCCCACTGACGACCCGCGGGCCGCCGGCTTCACCCGGATGATGCGCCACGGAGCGGCGCCGCCAGGCGGCCGTTCCGGCTCGCGTTGAAACGGGGAGACCTGCGGACGATGCAAACCTGGCTGGTGGGCGGTGCGGTCCGCGACGAACTGCTCGGACTCGAACCGGCGGAACGTGACTGGGTGGTGGTGGGCGCCACACCGGAGGCGCTCGAGACCACCGGGTACCGACGGGTCGGCCGCGACTTCCCGGTATTCCTGCATCCGGAGACCGGCGAGGAATACGCCCTAGCCCGCACGGAACGCAAGTCGGGACACGGCTACCACGGATTCACCGTCCATGCCGGCCCCGAGGTCACGCTCGAAGAGGACCTCGGCCGCCGCGATCTGACGATCAACGCGATGGCCCGTGCCCCCGACGGCCAGATCATCGATCCATGGGGCGGGCGTGCCGATCTCGAGGCGCGACTGCTGCGTCACGTCTCTCCCGCCTTCACGGAAGATCCGCTGCGCGTGCTGCGTGTGGCCCGTTTCGCCGCCCGCTTCGCACCACTCGGCTTCCGGGTCGCGGATGAGACCCGCGAACTGATGCGCTCGATGAGCGTGAGCGGGGAACTCGACTGGCTGGTGCCCGAGCGGGCCTGGCAGGAGACCGCCCGGGCACTGGCGGATCCAGCGCCAAGGCGCTACTTCGAAGTCCTGATGGACTGCGGGGCACTCGTGCGCGTCCTGCCGGAACTCGCGCCGCTGTTCGCGGTCGACGCGGACCCGACGCCGGCAACGGCGCTCGATCGCGCGACGGAAGCGACCACCGACGCATCGATCCGGCTCGCCAGCCTGTGCTTTCCGCTTCGGGCGGACGGCCCGCTCGCGGACCTGGGTGAGCGCCTCCCGATCCCCCGACGCTGGCTGGAACTGGTGCGCGCGACCAGCGAGTGGCACATGAATTGCCTCGAATTATCGCCGGATCCGGCCGCCATTCACGCGGCACTCTCCGGCCTCGACGCGCTTCGGCGCCCGGACCGCTTCGAGGCCGTGTTGACCGCGTGCGACGCGATCGCCGCCGCGCGTGACGACCATGATGCGTGGCGCCAGCGGCGCGAACTCCTTGAAGGTGCGCTGGCCGCGATCCAGGCGCTGAACGGTTCGACGCTGGCGGCCGAAGGCTGGCGCGGAGAAGCGCTCGGGAGGGAGCTTGAACGGCGCCGCAGGGCCGCTATAGAACGACTGGTCGGCGCTGACGGGGGTAGCCGGCCGCATGCCGGTCGTTCAGAATGAATTTGCCGTTATCCGGCGGGGGAAAACCATGAAACGACTCTGGGTTGTGCTGATGGCGCTCTGGGCGACTACAGCGAGCGCCGAAGTGGTGGACATCAAGATCTACGATGCGTTCGGCCAGTCCTATCAGAGCGTGAATATCGGTGCCCGCCTGGCCTCGATCTACAATATTTCTTTCGACCCCACCATGGTCATCATCCTCGGACCGACGCTCGCCGACGAGCGTGTCCAGCAGCAGGAGAAGATCGCCGCCGGTATCGACCCCGAGGAACACGGGATTCTTTTCGCGATCGGGACTCCCTCCGAGACCTATAGCCGTGGCTTCAGTCTCGCCCCGAACACCGCCGCCAGCCTGATGCCCGATCCCGAAAGCTTTCGGGTCCTGGTACTCGGGGCGAACGGGACGGTCCTCTCGAGAAGCGGCAGCGTGATGTCACGCGAACGCCTAGTGTCGATCGCGGACAGGCAGCAGTAACCGCCCGAGCGAAGACACCGCTCACGCCCCATTCCGACAGCCGCGCGGCCAAGGATCGCCCGGCGGGGATCAGACACGACCGTTGGCGCGCTCCGCCAGCCAGCCATCGAGCCGCGTGAGGGCAGAGCCGATCGCCGTCCTCAGCAAACCCCATGCGAGAATCGCCCCCGCTGCACTCGCGCCCGCGTCGGCCAGATCGAAGTGGCGGTACGCACTGCTGTACGCCTGGCCCACCTCGAGCAATACACCGAACACGCTGAACGCGACAACCAGCAGCAGTTGTGCAACCGCGCCCCGGTAAATCTGACCGAACCAGAAGGTCAGCAGGGCGTAGGTCGCGCCATGGAGCACCTTGTCTCCAAGCGCGAACGCCCACTCGGGCGGCACGGGGGTCAAGGACCCCCAGGCCGTGGCGGCGACCAGCGCATACCCGATCGCCAGCCAGAGCGGGCGGTAGTGCAGGCCGACCATCATGGCCCGCTCGCGGACCACTTCATGCGGAAAGCACGCGCTGCGCGGCGCTGGTCGCGGCACCGCGCTCGATCGGTGCCTCCATTTCGCCGAGGATCGCCTCGAGGGCGCTCAGGCAGAGCATCACGTTCTCCGCGCGGGCACTGTGTCCCATCAAGCCGATGCGCCACACCTTGCCGGCGAACGCGCCCAGGCCGGCACCGATTTCGAGGTTGAACTCCTGCAGCAGACGGGCGCGCACGGCGGCCTCGTCGATACCCGCGGGGGTCCACACGGAGTTGAGTTCCGGCAGCCGGTACGCCTCGTCGACCACGAATGACAGACCCATCGCCTCCAGCCCGGCCTTGAGCGCCTCGTGCATGTGCCGATGTCGGGCCCAGGCATTCTCGAGACCTTCCTCGGTCAGCATCACCAGCGCTTCGTGCAACCCATAGAGTGAGTTGACCGGCGCCGTGTGATGATACGCGCGCTTGGAAGAGCCGCCACCGTCGCCCCAGTATCCCATGATCAGATTGAGATCGAGGAACCAGCTCTGCACCTTCGTCGAGCGATTCTGGATCGCCTCGATCGCGCGCTCGGAGTAGCTCACGGGCGACAGGCCGGGGGTGCAGGACAGGCACTTCTGCGTGCCGGAATAGATCGCATCGATGCCCCAGCGGTCCACTTCCAGCGGGATGCCACCGAGGGACGTGACCGCATCGACGATGGTCAGGCAATCGTGATCGCGGGCGAGGCGACAGAGCGTCTCGGCATCGGAACGGGCACCGGTCGAGGTCTCGGCGTGCACGAAGGCGACGATCTTCGCCTCGGGATGGCGCTTCAGCGCATCCTCGACTTTCTCCGGATCGACCGGACTGCCCCAGTCGTCCTCGACCATCACGGCGGTCGCACCACAGCGCTCGACGTTCTCCTTCATGCGGGCACCGAACACGCCATTGCGGCAGACGATGACCGTATCGCCCGGTTCGACGAGGTTCACGAACGCGGCCTCCATGCCGGCGGAACCCGGCGCCGAGATCGGCATCGTCAGCCGATTCTCCGTCCGGAACGCGTACTGCAGCATCCCCTTGATCTCGTCCATCAATTCGATGAACGTCGGATCGAGGTGGCCAACGGTCGGCCGGCCCAGTGCCTCGAGCTGGCGCGGATGGACATCGGACGGCCCGGGCCCCATCAGGGTACGGACGGGTGGACGGAACGATCGTGCAGTCATGGCAAGCCTTCCCTGCGGTTCGGCGGACAAACCGAAGGAGTATAGAGACCGGTCCTCACCGCGTCCAAGCGCAACTTGTCCCTGTGCGACTGCGATCTCACCGAGACCGCAGAGGCAGGGCGAAGGGCGAAGGGCCAAGGGTGGAGGGCTGAGGGCTGAGGGCGAGAGGTTCGTAGGCGCGTTTTCGCCGGAGGCGAACGCGCGCATCCCGGGCACGGAGCCGGAATCGGCGAAACGGCCAGGGTTGTGCCGCGGTTAGTTGTGTAGGTCGGCTTTTCCCGGCGCCTCTGGCATTCGTGACATGCACTGTCATTCGCCGCCGGGGAATGCCGGCATTGCGCGGTGAAATGCCGCGGTTCGATATCCGCCGCGGACCCCGCCAGACCGATCTACGCCTTCCTCAGCGGCCTCAGCGGCTCTGCGTGAGAACGCTTTTGCCTTCTTCGCGTCCCTTGGCGCTCTTCGCGCCTTGGCGAGAACCAACCCACGGCAGGATCGCCCCGGAAGGCGCCGACTCAGAAGGCGAAAACGAGGATCAACACCAGCCCGAGCGCAATCCGGTACATGACGAACGGCGCCATCCCCAGGCGTTCGATGAAACGCAGGAACAGATGGATGCACGCCCAGGCGGCGAGCGCGGCGCACAGCGTGCCGGTCACCAGCACGCCCCAGGCCACGGGATCGCCGGCGACGACCAGTTCGTACACCTGCAGGAGGCCGGACAACACGATGACCGGGATCGAGAGCAGGAACGAGAAACGGGCAGCGGCGACGCGATCCAGGCGCAGTAACAGCGCGGCCGTCATCGTGATCCCCGAGCGTGAGGTACCCGGGATCAGGGCGATCGCCTGGAACACGCCGATGAACAGCGCATCGCGCCAGTTCAGGCTGTCCTCGTCGCGGGTGCCGCCACCGCCGCGGTCCGACCACCACAGCAGCAGGCCGAAGCCGATACTGGCGGCGGCGATCACCAGCGGTCCGCGCAGCGTCGTTTCCACGACGTCCTTGAACAGCAGTCCGGCGAGGCCCACGGGGATCGTGCCAAGCACCAGCAGCCAAGCCAGCCGGCCGTCGACATCGCGCTCCCGTGTGAATGGTGCCCGGATCCCGGCCACGATCAGACGCGCGACCCGCGCGCGGAAATACCCGACCACCGCCAGCAGGGTGCCGAGATGCACGGCGATATCGAAGGCGAGGCCCTGATCTTCCCAGCCGGTGATCACCGGCACGAGGATCAGATGCGCCGAACTCGAAATCGGCAGAAACTCCGTGATGCCCTGCACCAGGGCAAGCACAAGCAGCTGAACGGGATCCAATAACCTCTCCTGGGCGCGCCATCACGGCCGCGGCGAGTGTACCGGCGGTGGCATGGGCTGACGAGTCGGACTGCGTGATATGCGATCCATAGGTTACGCGTATAAAAGGCGTTTTCTCGCCAAGACGTCAAGCGCGCCAAGTAAGAGCAAAAAAAAGTAATCGCCGGAACCGTTGCGGGCGCAATGCTGCACAAGGGCATGGCTGACGTGCGACCCGCATTGAAAGTCGGGCTCCTGCGGGATAGCCGTAAGCCGGGGAGCCCCCCGGAAGCAGGCTTATCCACCAACGGCATCTTTTCGTTACCTTGTCGTTTTTTTCTTGGAGCGCTTGGCGTCTTGGCGAGAAAACGCCTTCAAGGGATCGACCGAACCGGCGAACCCGGGCAACCGTCTGCTACACTTCGCGCCATGTCGGGACTGGCTGAACGCCGCATTCTGCTGGGGGTCACGGGCGGGATCGCCGCCTATAAGGCCGCCGAGTTCACGCGCCTTTTGACGAAGGCGGGCGCGCAGGTGCGCGTGGTCATGACGCGGGCCGCGCAGGATTTTGTCGGGCCGCTCACCTTCCAGGCCCTGTCGGGCGAAAAGGTCCATACCGACCTGCTCGATCCGGACGCCGAAGCCGCGATGGGGCACATCGAGCTGGCCCGCTGGGCCGATCTCGTCATCGTCGCGCCGGCGAGCGCCGACTGCATCGCGCGCCTCGCGCACGGCCATGCCGATGACCTGCTGACCACCATCTGCCTCGCCACCGAATCGCCGCTCGCGGTCGCGCCGGCGATGAACCAGGTGATGTGGGCGCACCCCGCCACCGCCGAGAATGTCGAGCGCCTGCGCACGCGCGGGGTGACGATCCTCGGTCCGGCGAGCGGCGACCAGGCATGCGGGGAGACCGGCAGCGGCCGTATGCGCGAGCCGGCGGAACTGCTCGGTGACTGCACCGAACTGCTCGGGCCGCGCCTGCTGGCCGGCCAACACGTCCTGATCACCGCCGGCCCCACGCGCGAGGCGCTGGACCCGGTGCGGTATCTGAGCAACCACAGCAGCGGGCGCATGGGCTTCGCGATCGCCGCCTCCGCCGCCCGGGCCGGCGCGCGCGTGACGCTGGTGAGCGGGCCAGTCGAGCGCTCGACGCCCGCCGGCGTCGAGCGCATCGATGTCGACAGCGCACGCGCGATGCAGACCGCCGTCGAGACGCATATCGACGCGGCCGATATCTTCATCGCCACGGCCGCCGTCGCCGATTACCGTCCCTCGGAGGTCGCCGAGCGGAAGATCAAGAAGGGTGACGAAGACGGCCGCACGCTGGCGCTGGCACGCAACCCGGACATCCTGGCGGCGGTCTGCGCGCGTTCGCCGCGACCGTATTGCGTGGGCTTCGCGGCGGAGACCGATGCGGTCGCCGAGAACGCCCAGGCCAAACGACGGAGCAAGGGCGCGGACCTGATCTGCGCGAACACCGTCGGCGCCGGCATCGGCTTCGGCGACGTCGAGAGTACGCTGGAGCTGTTCGACGACCACGGCTCCGTGCGACTCGGTCCCGCCGACAAGGAAACGCTGGCCCGCGAACTGATCGGGGCGATCGCCGAGCGCCTGTCGGCGCCCTCGCGGGAACAACGGAACGAAACGCCGTGAGCGAAGAGACCTATCGTATCCGCATCCTCGACGAACGCGTCGGCGACTCGATCCCGCTGCCCGGCTACGCAACCGACGGCGCCGCCGGCGTCGATCTGCGCGCGTGCCTCGACGCGCCACTGACGCTGGAACCGGGCGCGACCGTGCTGATCCCCACCGGCATCGCACTGCACATCGCACGCCGCGACCGGGCTGCGACGATACTCCCGCGCTCCGGACTCGGGCACAAACACGGCATCGTCCTCGGTAACGGCGTCGGCCTGATCGACAGCGACTACCAGGGCCCGCTGATGGTCTCGTGCTGGAACCGGGGCGACACGCCCTTCACGATCGAGGTGGGCGAACGTATCGCCCAGCTCGTGATCGTCCCCGTCATCCAGGCCGAATTCGAAATCGTCGACGATTTCGAGCAGACCGCCCGCGGCGCGGGCGGTTTCGGCTCGTCCGGAAGGAACTGAACCCATGACCGATGCATTGCCCGCCGTGGCCCCGAGCCTGTTCCGTGCCTATGACATCCGCGGGGTGGTCGGGGATACCCTGACCCGCGCGAGCGTGCACGCGATCGCCCGCGCCTTCGCGGCGGAAGCGGCCGCGCGCGACCAGTACCGCGTGGTGATCGGCCGCGACGGGCGCCTTTCCGGGCCCGACCTGCTGTCGGCGCTACGCGAGGGTCTGATCGCGGGCGGCATGCATGTCATCGATATCGGGCCGGTGCCGACGCCGGTGCTGTACTACGCGACCGTCGCTCTCGAGACCGGGACCGGCATCGTCCTGACCGGCAGTCACAATCCGCCGGACTACAACGGCCTGAAGATGATGATCGGCGGCGACACGCTGTCCGGCGACGCGATCCAGGCACTGCGGCAGCGGATCGAGTCGGGTGACGTCGCCAGCGGCAACGGCTCGGCCGAAGAGATCGACGACTTCACGGATACCTATCTCGCGCAGGTATTCGGCGATATTCACCTGAAACGGCCGCTGCGGATCGCCATCGACTGCGGCAACGGCATCACCGGTGCGGTGGCGCCGCAGCTGTACGAGGGGCTTGGCTGCGAGGTTCACGCGCTCTATGCCGAGGTCGACGGCACCTTCCCGAATCACCACCCGGACCCCAGCAAGCCGGAGAATCTGAGCGATCTCATCGCGTGCGTGCGCGAGAATGGCCTCGACCTCGGTCTCGCCTTCGACGGCGACGGTGACCGGCTCGGCGTCGTTGACGGGCACGGCAACGTGATCTGGCCCGACCGCCAGATGATCCTCTACACCCGCGCCGTACTCGCCGAGCGTCCCGGCGCGCGCATCGTCTACGACGTGAAATGCAGCAGCCACCTGACCCGGGCGATCGCCGACGCCGGCGGTGACGGCGAGATGTACAAAACGGGGCATTCATTCATCAAGGGCCGGATGCGCGAACGCGATGCGGCACTGGGCGGCGAGATGAGCGGCCATATCTTCTTCCGCGACCGCTGGCCCGGTTTCGACGACGGTCTCTATGCCGGTGCCCGGCTGCTGGAACTGCTCGCGGCCGACGCACGCGCCCCGCAGGAAGTCTTCGCCGAGCTGCCCGACAGCATCAATACGCCGGAGATCACAATCCCCTTCGCCGAGGAAGGCGCGCACTTCGCGTTCATGGAAAAATTCGCGGAACAGGCGCGCTTCGACGACGCCCGCTCGATCCTGCGGATCGACGGCCTGCGCGTCGACTACGCCGACGGCTGGGGCCTCGCCCGCCCTTCGAACACCACCCCGGTCATCGTCACCCGCTTCGAGGCCGACACGCAGGAGGCGCTGGAACGCATCCAGAACGCCTTCCGCGAACAGATCCTAGCGGTGCAGCCCGATCTGGAGTTGCCGTTCTGAGCGTGGGTTTCAGAACCACAGATGGACACAGATGAACACGGATGGCGTTTGTGGTTACCGTTGCGCTTGAGGCGCGTCGCGGAAATGCCTCGGGTGAGGATGGCTTTAATGAAAAACCACGAATGAACACGAATGAACACGAATGGACACGAATGGGTCTCGGGAGCGCGTGGGCTTCTGGAGCTTCGCTGCCGTTACGTGCAGGAATCAAAAACGAATTCATAACCATAAAATGGACTAAAAATGAACGAAAAATGGCGCCGTTCGTGATTCGGTGTTTCTGACAGCGCCTGAATCGAAGTCGCACCCGCAGATGCTTGTCCTTCATTCACTGTTAACCATAAGATCTATTTTTTGTTCATTTTTAGTCCATTTTTTGGTTATGCCTTTCAATCCCGAACAGCGAAGCTCCATAAGAACAGGATGACCACAAACGCCCATCTGTGTTCATCTGTGTCCATCTGTGGTTCCCGACCCGTGGTCTCCAACTTCCCGGATAAGTACTCATGATCGATCAAAGTGGCCACGAAACCGCGCGCGTCCTGAACGAGGCGCTGCCGTATATCCAGCGCCTCGCCGGGCGGACGGTGGTGATCAAGTATGGCGGCAACGCCATGGTCGACGAGGCGCTGAAGACCTCGTTCGCGCGGAACGTCGTGCTGATGAAGCAGGTCGGGCTGAACCCCGTGGTCGTGCACGGTGGCGGGCCGCAAATCGGGCGGATGCTCGAGGCGATCGGCAAGGAGACGCGTTTCGTCGCCGGCATGCGCGTCACCGACAGCGAGACCATGGACACGGTCGAGATGGTCCTTGGCGGGCAGGTGAACAAAAGCATCGTCAGCCTGATCAGCCAGCATGGCGGTCGGGCCGTGGGCCTGACCGGCAAGGACGGCGGCCTGATCCGGGCGGCGCCGCTGGAACCGGTCGCCGATGAGAAACAGCCCGACGAGATCATCGACCTCGGGCACGTCGGGGCGGTCGAATCGATCGATCCGTCGATCCTGCACACCCTCGGACACGGTCACTTCATACCGGTGATCGCGCCGATCGGCGTGGATGCCCATGGCCGCTCCTACAACATCAACGCCGACCTGGTGGCCAGCCGCATCGCGATCACGCTCGAAGCGGAGAAACTCCTGCTGTTGACCAATACATCCGGCATTCTCGACGACGCGGGCGAACTGATCACGCACACCAGCCTGAAAACCGTCGACGACATGATCGCCAGCGGTCGCATCTTCGGCGGCATGCTGCCCAAGGTGCAGTGCGCGCGGGAAGCGCTGGAGGCGGGCGTCGGCGCCGTGCAGATCATCGACGGGCGCGTGGAGAATGCGGTACTGCTGGAACTGTTCACCGATTCCGGCGTCGGCACCCTGGTTCACCTCTAAGGAACCTCCGATCCTCGGAATCCTGCAGGTCGGGCTTACAGAGCCTGTGTAAGAACCCCATGCCGTAGCGTGGAAGTGGCACAGGGAGGTTCTGATCAGAGCTTCCCTGAGAGGCTTTCCGAGAACCGCTGAGCCTACTGGTCGCGATCCGCCATCAGTTCGCGGAAGCGCTCGATCTCCCGGGCGAAGCGTGCTTCCATCCGCATACGTCTGGCCTGGACCTGCTCGAGTTCATCGAGTCGCCGCACCAGCCGCTCACGCGCGTCCGCGCGCTGGCGTTTCATCTCCTCCCGATGCTCGTTGTCCTCGGGCAGGTCGGCGAGCAGTCGGTCATAACGCTCGATCCGGTCGCGCACCCGCTCGACGCGATGCTTCGCCAGGCCGATCTCGCCGTCGACGGCTTCGAGCCGTCGGTCCCGCGTGCGCTCGATGTCGGTCACACTGGAATAGGATTCCCAGAGCACACGATCCTGCCGCGACTGCGCCTCGCGTTCGGCGGCGGCCGCCTCCTCACGGGCCCGAGCGGTCGCGTCTTCGCTTTCCTCCTCGCCTTTGGGGTCCGCGCTTCGGGCGGACTCGGGCGGCGGCGCGTCGGTGTAGTGCACCTCGCCGCTCTCATCCACCCAGCGATGGAATTCGTCCGCCACGACGACCGGCGCCCACAGCAGCGCGGACGCCACAAGGGCGCAGGTAGCGATGCGCGCTGCCGATGTCTCTCCCACTGCCATACCGACTCCCTGGTGCCGCCGTACACCGGTCACCCGTCGGCATGCGAAGCAAAACGCGTGCCGCTTTGCTCAATATAACCCGCGATACTGCTCGCGGTATGCGGCGACCTGGGCCCGGTCCCCAGGGCGATCACCGCATTCATCGAGATAATCGAGGACATCGCCCAGCGTGACGATGCTGACGACCGGGGCCTCCAGGGCCGCCGCCGCCTCGCTCGCCGCCGAGCGCTCGCCCAGGCCGCGCTCCTGACGGTCGAGCGCGGTCACGACCGCCGCGACCTCGGCGCCCGCCGTACGGATCAGGTCGGCCGCCTGGCGCACGGCCGTGCCGGCGGTCAGGACATCATCGACGATGACCACGCGTCCGGCCAGCGGGGCACCGACGACATTGCCCCCCTCGCCGTGGTCCTTCGCCTCCTTGCGGTCGAAACACCACGGCCGATCGAGGTCGTGGCCGTCGGCCAGGGCGATTGCCGTCGCCGAGACCAGCGGAATCCCCTTGTAGGCGGGCCCGAACAGCATATCGAAGTCGATGGCCGCATCGACGATGGCGTTCGCATAGGCCCGCCCGAGCCCGGCCAGCGCGGCACCGGAATCCAGCGCCCCGATATTGAAGAAATACGGGCTGACGCGGCCCGATTTGAGCTCGAACCGACCGAAGCGCAGCGCGCCGCGCTCTACGGCGAGTTCGAGAAACTGGCGCTGATAGTCGCGCATGGTGTGCCCTGCCTCTGAGATTGAGGGTCGCGTATCATACCGGGCCTTTTCCGAGTGGAGGAACCATGCGCGTCATCAGCCTCAATGCCAACGGTATCCGCGCGGCCGCGCGGAAGGGATTTTTCGACTGGCTGGCGCACCAGGACGCCGATCTGGTCTGCATCCAGGAGACCAAGGCGCAGGTCGACCAGCTGAGCGACCCGCAGTTCCACCCCGACGGCTACTGGTGCCACTACTGCGACGCCGAGAAAAAGGGCTACAGCGGCACGGCCGTGTACGCGCGGCGCGAACCCGACGAGGTCACCGACAGGCTGGGTCTGGACGAGTTCGACCGCGAGGGCCGCTGGTGCGAGATGCGCTTCGGCAATCTGGTCGTGGCCTCGCTGTACCTGCCGTCCGGCACCTCGAGCGAGGAACGCCTGGCCGCGAAGATGCGCTTCCATGACCGCTTCCTGCCCCATCTTCAGAGCCTCAAGGACAGCGGCCGCGACGTGATCATCTGCGGCGACTGGAACACCGCGCACACGGAAATCGACCTCGCCAATCCGAAGAACAACAAGAAGAATTCGGGCTTTCTGCCGGAGGAACGCGCCTGGCTGGACCGGGTCTTCGACGAGATCGGCATGGTCGACGCCTTCCGCGTCGTCCACCCCGAGACGCCCCACCTCTACACCTGGTGGTCCAACCGCGGCCAGGCCTGGGCGAAGAACGTAGGCTGGCGCATCGACTACCAGATCGTCACCCCGAGCCTGAAAGACACCATCCGCGACGCCTGGGTATACACCGACGAACGCTACTCCGACCACGCACCGCTGGTCATGGACTACGACTTCGATCTGATGTCCGCGTAGGCTTTTTCTCGGAACCACAGATGGACACAGATGCACACAGAGTGCCGCCGGGGCACTCTGGGTCTTCTGGAGCTTCGCTGGGATGGGGTGCTTGGGGAGGCGTTTTTTGAACCACGAATGAACACGAATGGAAACGAATAGGGCTTGGGGCTACCGGAGCCTTCTGGGGCTTCGCCGTTCGGGCTCGAAATGCATAACCAAAAAATGGACTAAAAATAGGTCTTAAAGGGCGCCTCAGGATAAGGACAAGCATCTGCGCGTGCCGCTTTGGTTCAGGCGCTGTCAAAGGCACCGAAACAGGGACCGAGCCATTTTTCGTTCATTTTTAGTCCATTTTTTGGTTATGAATTCGCCTCTGATCCCTGCACGTAACGGCAGCGAAGCTCCAGAGGCCCGTGGTAGCCCCAAGCCCTATTCGTGTCCATTCGTGTTCATTCGTGGTTCTTATTCAGAGCTCATGGTCCTCGCGCGCTTTCCGCGCAGCGCCCCAAACCTGACGGGTACCACAGACGCCATCCGTATTCATCTGTGTCTATCTGTGGTTCCCGCCGTTGACCTCTATCCGGTCTCCCGAGGCACCGCGTGAGGCGGTTCGGTGTTGTCGCGAGTACGGCCCCAGGCATACCAGGCGGCGAGGAGGACGGCCGGGACGCCGGCGATGCCGATGGCGATGAAGAACCAGGGATAGCCCCAGGCCTCGACCGCGACGCCGGAGAAGCCGCTGACGAACTTGCCCGGCAAGGTCATCAGCGAGGAGAACAGGGCGTACTGGGTCGCGGTATAGGCGCGGCTGGTCAGGCTCGACATGAAGGCGATGAGGATCGTGCTGGCGAATCCGTTGGAGAGGTTGTCGGCGCTGATCGTGACGACCAGCATCGCGACCTCCGCGCCGATCGTCGCCAGCACCGCGAACAACAGGTTCGTGACCGCCGTCAGGGCGGCCCCGACGACCAGCATCCGGGGGATGCCGTAGCGCGTCACCATCAGTCCGCCCACCAGCCCGCCGGTGATGGTCATCACCACGCCGTAGACATTCGTGATCGTGCCGATCTGGCTCAGCGAGAATCCGAGATCGAGATACAGCGGGTTGGCCATCGCCGCCATCGAAATGTCGGAGATGCGGTAGATGCCGATCAGTACCAGCAGTGCCAGCGCGACGCGCCCGTAACGACTGAAGAAGTCGACGAACGGGCAGACCACGGCGCCGATAAGCCAGGCCATGATGCGGCGCCGCAGATCCGAGTGATGCTCGTTGGCCAGCAGATAGTCCTGGACCCGCTGTTCGCGTTCATGCGTATGGCGCGCGATGCGTTTCTCCGGCTCCGGACGCAGCAACACGGTAATGACGCCAACCGAGACCAGCCCCGCCATCGCCAGATAGGCAGCCGTCCAGGACACGAAATCCGCGATGTACAGGGCCACGGCACCGGCCATCACCAGGCCGATGCGATAACCGATCATGTAGGTGGCGGCATTCGCCGCCTGCACCTCGTCGGGCGCCGATTCGATCCGAAAGGCGTCGATGGCGATATCCTGGGTCGCCGAACCGAACGCGACCAGCAGCGCCAGCACCACGACCGGGGTGAGTGCCGTCAGGGGATCGCTGAAGGCAAGGCCGGCGAGTCCGGTGATGATCAACAGCTGGCCGAACAGTATCCAGCCGCGGCGCTGGCCCAGTCCACGGGTCAACAGGGGCAGCGGCAGCCGATCCACCACCGGGGCCCAGAAGAACTTGATCGAGTAGAGGATGCCGATCCACGAGAAGAAACCGATGGCCGCGACCTCCACGCCCTCGGAACGCAGCCATGCGGTCAGCGTCGAGAACACGAGCAGGAACGGCAATCCCGCGGAGAAGCCGAGGAACAGCATCGTGATGACGGGCGGCTGGCGATAGACCGCGAACGTCTCTCGCCAGTCGCGACGGGGCTCAGCCGGCATGCGGGCACTCCGCCAGCGGCGGTGGGTGACGAGTACTCATGCAGTCGTGGTGTCCAGCGCCCGGGTGACCGCCGCCTCCGCGTGGATCGCGGTCGTATCGAACAGAGGCAACGGGCTGTCCGCGGCGTCGATCAGCATGGTGATCTCGGTACAGCCGGCGATGACCGCGGTCGCGCCGACCGAACCCAGGTCGCGGATCATGCGCTGCAGCGTCACCCGTGAATCCGGGCGAATGACGCCCTGGCAGAGTTCCTCGAAGATGATCCGATTGAGCTCCGTGCGGTCCGCCGCGGGCGGCACATCGACCCGCAGCCCGCGCCGTTCGAGGCGCTCCCGGTAGAAGGGTTGTTCCATGGTGTAGCGCGTCCCGAGCAGGGCCACACGCTCGACACCGCCGTCTTCGATGGCGCCGGCCGTCGCATCCGCCAGGTGCAGCAGCGGGATATCGATCGCCTCTGCGATGGCATCGGCGCAGCGGTGCATCGTATTCGTGGCCAGCAGCAGGAAGTCGGCACCCGCCCGCTCGATCCGACGCGCGTCCGCCGCCAGCAGGGCGCCGGCGGCATCCCATTCATCCGCCGCCTGGAGGGGTTCGATCGTGGCGAAGTCGACACTCAGCAGCACGATCCGGGCGGAATGGAGCCCGCCCAGGCGCGTGCGCACGCCCTGGTTGATCAGGCGGTAGTAATGCCCCGTGCTCTCGTGGCTCATGCCACCGAGGATGCCGATCGTCTTCACGCGCTGCCTCCCGGTTCCGCCCATTCGGACATCGGACGCGGGCGCAGGATAAACCAAGCGGTGGGCTCAGGGGCAGAGGCGCGCTGCCGGCGTGGCGGGAATCGGGCTATGGATTCTCGTCAAGACGCAAAGAGCGCCAGGGGGCGCGAAGGAGACAAAGACGGAAAGACCGATATCGCGGTGCCGTCGAAACGGCCTGTGCCTGTAGGAGCGAGCTTGCTCGCGATCGTGCCAGCACGGCACACGACAAGCCGAAGCGCCAGCGGCTGCCGGCCCAGTCCCCTCCCGTTCCGGAGAAATTCGGCCTCACGCACGTTCGAGTCGGCGGGCATTCGCCCGCCGTGCGAGAACCATCGCGAGCAAGCTCGCTCCTACACGCGCGTTCCTCAAACGGCTCGCGCGGAGGCCTGCGAGGACCAGAGAAAGCGCGCTACCGCAGCGGGCGGCGCCGCCACAGCGGCGCCGCCGCGAGGGCGGGACCTCAGTGGTCCTCTTCGTCACCCGTGTGGGCGTGGCCGTGCTCGATCTCTTCATCGGAGGCGGCGCGTACCTCGACGACGTTGACGTCGAAGTTCAGCGGCACACCGGCGAGGGGATGGTTCGCGTCGACCGTCACCTGATCGTCGGCGACTTCGGTGACGGTAACGATGCGGCCCTGGCCGTTCTCGTCGGAGGCCTGGAAGCGCATGCCGGCCTCGATGGACTCGACGCCTTCGAAGGCGGTCTTCGGGACCTGCTGGATGAGGTTCTCGTCGCGCTCGCCGAAGCCCTCGGACGGCTCGACGGTGACCGAGACGGAGTCGCCCTCGCCGTTGCCCTCGAGCGCGCTCTCGAGACCCGGCACCAGGTTACCGCTGCCGTGGAGGTAGGTCAGGGGCTCGCGGCCCTCGGACGTGTCGAGTACCTGGCCTTCGTTATCCTTGAGCGTGTACTCGATCGAGGCCACGGTGTTCTGCGTAATCTGCATCGGACTGCTCCGCTCGCATCTGTAAAGTGAGCCGGCCATGGTATCGCGATAAGGGGGGTCTTGCGAAGAGGTGCGTAATCTGCATGGTCGGCCCGCGGGCCTGGGGTGGCCGCGGGCGCGGTGCAATGTGGGTTCTCGCCAAGGCGCGGAGTGCGCCAAGGGGCGCGAAGAAAGGCGTGTAAAAATGAGCCCAGCCCGGATGGGGCAGCGACCGCGGTTCGGGCTGCGGAACCGTAGGAGCGGCCTTGGCCGCGAACCGGGGTCTGGTTGGTACGGCGCTTCGGAGTCCTGCCGCACGCCTGAATCAATTCGAATCACGCGGCCCGGCTGTACCGGTTCGCGAGCAAGCTCGCTCCTACAGGTTCATTGGTTTCCTTTGCGTCCCTTGGCGCCCTCCGCGCCTTGGCGAGAACCCCCATTGCACAGCGCAGGCAACTGCCGCCGCACCTGCGGAATCCCGGTTACGGCACGACCGTCGCCACGCCACCGCGGCGCGGGTCGCCGGCGCCGGTGAAGCCGTCGCGTCCGGCGGCTACCGCGTGCGCGCCGCCGAAGAAGAGATTGCGGTCGGGCCAGACCCGGTGTTCGGGCCACTGCCGCTGCAGGGCCTCGACCGTGGCGGCGGTGAAACCGCCCTCGATCTCCAGGCACTGGCCTTCCAGGTGCAGCCGTGGGCGCTCGACCGCGGCTTCCAGCGGCAACCCGCCATCCAGGTGGGCCGCCAGCACCTGCAGTAGGGCCGAGCGGATCCGGTTGGAGCCACCGGAGCCGAGCGCCAGCAGCTCGCCGCCAGAACGATCCGTAACGAGAGTCGGGGCCATCATGGAGGTCAGGCGTGTGGCGGTCGGCCACTGACCGAAACCGCGCGGCTGCAGGTCGGCCTCGCCCAGCATGTTGTTCAGCATGAAACCGGTGCCTGGCACGATCCAGCCACAGCCCTCGCCATTGGAGACGGTCAGGGCGGCGGCGTTGCCGCGGGCATCGATCACGCTGATATGGGTGGTGCCCCGGTGTGACGGCGGGTGGCCCGCGATCAGGGCCCGGTAGCGCGCGAGCTGATCGGGATCGAGGAGCGTGCGCGCGGTCCGGTCCGTCACGCCGGCATCGAGGCCGGCGTCGAGGCGCGCCTGGCGGGTCGCGTCGAGCACGGCCGCCATGCGCAGCGCCTGCTCGGGGCTGTCGACATCCGCGCCCCCCGGCAGGCCGGCGAGCATTTCCAGACCGAAGTTGATCAACAGGCCGCCGGAAGCCGGTGGCGCGTTCGTCAGCACGCGCCGCCCGCGGTAATCCGCCGTCAGCGGCTCGCGCCGCTCGACCCGGTAGTCCTCGAAATCGCTCCGGCGCAGATGGCCACCGCCAGCCCGGCAGGCCGCGTCGACGGCGGCCGCGACCTCGCCGCGATAGAACAGATCGGGGCCTTCGTGAGATAGCGTTTCGAGGAACTCACCGAGTTCGGGCATCGCATGGCGATCGCCCTCCACCGGCGGCCCGCCCGCGGGCGTGAAGATCGCGCGCGCCTCCGGGGTCGCCTCCAGGATCGGCCGAACCACCTCGGCGATGTACGCCTGCAGCGCGTTCATCGGCAGCCCGTCGCGGGCACAGCCGACGGCGGGTGCGAATACCTCGCGCCGCGGCATGCGCCCCAGTTCCTGCTGGAACGCACAGGTGCCCGCAACCACCCCGGGCGCGGCGGCGGCCCCGAGACCGATGTGGAACTCCTGCCGAGTGGTGCCGAAGTCGGCATGGATGGGATGGAAATCGGCGTCACCGGGATCAAGTCGAGTGCCCGGGGTGTGGGCGAAGAAGTCGTACACCCGCGCCCGCTCACCCGCCGGCTGCGCCAGCAGGAAACCGCCACCGCCCGGCGACGCGAGTACCGGCTCGGCCACACAGGCGGTCCACAGCGCGGCCGCCGCGGCATCGAAGGCGTTGCCCCCCGCCTCCAGCATGGCGGCAGCCGCGTCCCGGGTCGCGGGATGACCGCAGGCGATGGCCCCGCGCCCGCGCGCCATCAGCCGCGCCTCCGCGCGTCGGCACCTCCGCGCCGATCGAGCCCGATGCTCACAGGTACTGCGACCAGTCCCGGCTGTCGTCGCCGAAAACCAGAAAGTCCGGGTTGAGCAGCGAATCGGTCTGGTTGTACCGCAGGGGCTTAAGGTCGGTATCGGTGACGTACCCGCCGGCGGCCTCGACCACCGCCTGCGCCGCCGCGGTGTCCCACTCCGAGGTGGGGCCGAGGCGCGGATAGAGATCGGCGGTCCCTTCGGCGACGAGGCAGGACTTCAGTGAGGACCCCATCGGGCGGAGCTCGTGCTCGCCGAGCCGGTCGAGATAGGCCTGCAGGCGCTCGTCCGAGTGCGAACGGCTACCGGCGACCCGCACTGGCCCGTTGGACAGCGGGCAGACGGAGATCGACTCCGGCTCGTTTTCGCCGACACATTTCCACGCACCGAGGCCCCGGATGCCGGCGTACCGAACGTCGATGACCGGCGCATAGACCACACCCATCACCGGGACACCGTCCTCGATCAGCGCGATGTTGACCGTGAACTCGCCGTTGCGCTTGATGAACTCGCGCGTCCCGTCGAGTGGGTCAACCAGCCAGTAGCGATCCCAGCTGCCGCGCTCCTCGAAGGGGACGTGGGCCGATTCCTCCGACAGGATCGGCAGGGACGGGCGCAAGGCCTTGAGCCCCTCGACGATCAACTGATGGGATGCGATATCGGCGCTGGTCAGCGGAGAGCGATCGTCCTTGCTCTCCACCTCGTATCCACTGCCGTTGTAGATATCGAGGATCGCGTGACCGGCACGTACCGCCAGGTCGATTACATCCGGCATGAGTTCGTCGAGTTCGGTATCCGGGCTCATTCCTCGTTCTCCGTATTCAGTTGGTCGCGCACGATATACAGGGCCGCGAATGTACGCGCCTCGGTACAGTCCGGCCGTGCCAGCAGCGCCGGCAGATCGTCGAGCGACCATTCGACGACCTCGGGCGGTTCCGGTTCATCCCCGGGCAGACTGGCTGGATAGAGGTCGCGCGCCAGCACGATCTGCGTGACATGGCCCAGATACCCCGGCGCCACCGTCAGCCCGGTCAGGCATTCGAGGCGGCCGGCGCCGTAACCGACCTCTTCCTGCAGTTCCCGGTTGGCGGCCACGAGCGGGTCCTCGTCCCGCTCGACGCGCCCCTTGGGCAGTGACAGTTCGTAGCGGTCCACCCCAGCACCATATTCGCGCACGAGCAGGACCTCCCGCGGACCGATCAGCGGCACGACCAGGACCGCACCGAAGCCCCGATTGGTGAGTTTCTCGAACTGCACTTCCGTGCCGTTGGCGAAACGCAGATCGACTTCCTGGATCTCGAACAGACGACTGCGCGCGACCACACGCGAGGCAAGGATCTCGGGCTTGTTCGTCATGCGCGGCGTGGCACCCGTGTTGCGGCCCCGGATTTCGCGTACCCGGGCCTGATGGGCTAGTGGGCCATGCGGGCAGTTCGGTTACTCTCTGAGCGGACATGGCGGTTCAGCACAAGGCGCGCCGATTGAGCGTAGCGCCTCTTACGTGAGTGAGGCGCAACGCCGTGATGGACCGCCATATCCGCTCCCGAAGGGCGGTGCTGTGCGCACCTGTCGCGGTGTTGCTCGTCACTCCTGTAGGACGCGCTACACTCGCTCCTCGCGCCTTGCGACAGGCACGCACAGCGCCGCAGAGAATAACCGAACTGCCCGCATGGCCCACTAGGCGGGCAAGCCCGCGAGCATGGCAGGTCCGCTCGGGAGCGGCAACCGGGATATTCGTGGACTCTCCGGGCCCAATGGCAGTACATTGCCGGAATGAAAGTGACACCGCATACCCCGCTGCCATGGGGCGCCATCGACACCGTGCTGCTCGATCTCGACGGCACGCTGCTCGACCTGCACTTCGACAATCATTTCTTCCTCGAACACCTCCCGCGGCGGCTGGCCGATCACTGGGATCTGCCCGACCACGAGGCCCGAACCGAGCTGCGTCGCCGCTATGAGCGGGTCGCCGGGACGCTCGACTGGTACTGCCTCGACTACTGGCAGCGCGAACTCGAACTGGATCTGGTCGCGCTCAAACGCGAGATCGGCCACCTGGTGAATTGGCGCCCGCACGCACCCGCGTTCCTCGACGCCCTCGGCACAGCCGGCAAGCGCCGCGTGCTGGCGACCAACGCGCATCCGGGCAGCATGGGATTCAAGTTCGAACGGTTGCCGCTCGGGGGCCGGTTCGAGGCCCGCTACACATCGCACGATTTCGGGGTGCCGAAGGAGGACGCCGCGTTCTGGGATCGACTGCACCAGCGCGAAGGATTCCAGCCCGAGCGGACCCTGTTCATCGACGACAACCCGAACGTGCTCACGGCCGCCCGCGAGTGGGGCATCGGTCACCTGATCGGGATCCGCCAACCGGACAGCACGGCGCCGCCGAACCGGCTCGAGGGCTTTCCGGCCGTCGATCACCTGGACGTGCTGCTGCCCGACGCCCCCGATCTTCGCCAGGCATCGGGCTGACGGCGGCGCCCTCAGCCACCCCCCGGCAGCGTCAGGCGGCCAGTGCGCCGCACGCGGAACCCGTCGCCCTCGCGCTGCGCCGCCAGACCGAGTGTTTCGCGCAGTCCATCGGGGGCACTCGCGGTCGGTGTCAGCCGCAGATCGAGCCGGTATTCGCCATCGGGCTGCAGATTGGCCACGCCCCCGATATCAAGCGCGCCCCCCTCACTATCGAGTTCGATGGCGTAACCATCTCCATTCCCCGCCGGCTCGATGCTGGCGCGCACCATCCCGAGATCGAGGTCGAACGGCGCGCTGAGCGCGGCCTCACTCCATTGCATCCGGCCCTCGAGACGTTCGATCCGACCGTCAGCGAGCGTCGCCGCTTCCACGCGCACCAGCAGTTGTCCGGCGGGTTCGACCGGCAGTCGGGGCAGCAGATCACCGAGGCCCGCGGCGGGTCCGCGCAGGGTGAGGCCGTCCGCATCGATCCGGCCCCCGCCGCTGGCGAGATACCCGCTGCCTTCGAGGCCCGCGAACCGGAAACGCGTATCCGCTGCCAGCCGCCCGCGCAGGAGCTGCCATCCGGACAGATCCCATACCGCGCCCGTGACCGGTGCCGGGCCGCCCGTGTCGATGCGCGCCGCGCGCCCCTGCCAGAGGGTGCCACTGACGCCCGCCGCCGTAACGCCTTCCGGTGCGAACCAGTCGATTGCACGGGCGGCCGGAAGCCCGGCGGCAAGACCCGACAGCCACGCGAGCAGCGCCACCCCGACGAACAGCGCGATCCGCTTCTTCATGTGCCCGGCCGCTCGAACGTGAGCTGGGCGGACACCTGCCCGGAGGTTTCCAGGCGCCGGATCCGCGCCCGGGTTACCCACAACCCGCTCTCGGAGCGCAACCGCCCGACGATGCGCACCAGCGGATCGAACGGTACCGCCTCGAACTCCAGGCGGGCACCGCCATCGCCCACCGGTTCCAGCCGCCGGGGCTCCGGCAGACCGGCGCCACGCAGGGCGGTATCGATCGCGAGGTACGGCGGCCGGGTATCGCCGTCGGCACTCAGGTCGGCGCCGCCGGCGCGCAGCTCCGCGACCTCGGCGGCGGCATCGCGCATCCATTCCAGTTGCTGCGTCAGGGTCTCGACGCGGCGCTCGCGTTCGGCAAACGCCCCGATAACCGGTTCCACCACGAGCAGATAGGCCAGCACCAGCAGCAGCACGCCGCCGCCGCCGAGGACGGTCCGGCGCTCGCGCGGCGCCAGCGACTCAAACCAGGCCTTCATGCGCCGCCCTCCGTGACGGAAATGCGCCCATCGATGCCGTCGTCGCCCCGATCGGCGCCCCGCAGTTCGGCAGCGAGGCCGACCTCCGTGAAGCCACGCTGGATCCGGTCCAGCACCTGCAGATCGTCCGCGGCGACCTTGAGTTCCAGCGTATCGCCGCGCCAGGTCAAACCGGTCAAGCGCGCACCTGAGCCCTCGGCCAACACGCCCCCGGCGCGCGCGAGCAGTTCCGCGAAGCCGGACCCGCTGCCGCCATCACCGCGCAGCGAGCGCAGGCGCGCCGCCATCTGGGCCCGCGGGTCCTGCACCTGCTGCACATCGGGGAAGGTCTGCTGGAAGGTCGCCTGCATGCGCTCGCGCAGTTGGGTTTCACGCGTGCCGAGGGCGGCGTACTCGAGCGCGAGGTCGATACCGACCACCATCAGCAGCGCGGCACCGATCAGCGCCGGGAGCCGCCAGCGACGGAGTTGTCGACCGGCCCGTTCGCGCCGGCTGTATGCGCCCTGCAGCAACTCGATGCCGCCCGTGCCGGTAAAGGCCGCGGACGGATCGTCGATCGGTTCGGGCGCACCGAGGACCGGCGCGAGCTCCGCCGGCCACTCGGCGTTCGCAGCGCCCAGGCGACGGATTCTCGAAGGCTTGTCGCAGGCACCGGCGACCAGCGCGAGCATCCCGGGCTCGCAGGTGAAGCCGCCATCATCCGCGGTGCGCACGGTGATGGATCCGGCCTCCTCCAGCGCGACCCATTCCTGCGCCTCCGGGCGGGGCAATGCGAGGGGCTCGGGGCGCACGGATACCGGCTGGATGCCGGCTTTCGCGCAGCGCTCCAGCCAGGCATCCAGCGTCCGCCGGGCAACGACCGCGACGGACCATTCGCCCGTATCGTGATGTCTACCCAGCGCGAAATGGAGCGACTCGACATCATCGACCAGGCGGTCCTCGAGGGCCCATGGGATCGCGGCGCGTGCCCGGGCGGACTGTGTCACCGGGACGGCGACCCGCGTGATGAGCACGTCCGCTCCCGGCACCAGCAGATGCACACGCCGGCCAGCGGCCGCCTCCGCGGCCGCGCTCAGCGATCCGTGACCACTCGCGGTGACGTCGTCGTCATGCCACAAGCAGTCGCCATCTTCTGCCGCCGGCAGGCGAACGATCAGATCACCCGCCATGGCGCCTCCAGCGTCCAGCGGAGCCCGCACGGTGCGGATCGCGCGTGGCGCCCGCGGCATTGCCACAACCGCCTGCCCGCCACCGGGCAATGCCATCGTTCCTGATGCGCGCGTAAGCCGCCGCCATTGCCGTCGCCATGCAGTCAGTGGGGTGTCCGGGACCGCCGGAGCACGCGGGAGGCGCCATTATCGTTGCGGGCGAGCCAACTATAAAGCCTGTACTCGATCGCACCGATCTGCACGTCGACCTGCACACGGAAATACGACGTGCCGATGGCGAGCGATCCGCCGACGCCCCCCGGCGGCCCGTCGGCATCGGTTCCATCTTCGCTGCCCTGGCGGCTCGCCTGTCGGACCAGCGGGTGCTCGCGGAATGCGTCTACGCTTTCGAACGGCTCCTCCGCCGCCAGCTCGACCAGCTGATCCGCCTCGCCCTCACCAAGACCCGGTACGATCATGCGCAGCACGGCCGGTGTCGCCGTATTGACGTTGATGGCGGTGGCCTCCGGGAGCGCGGTCACGTGCGGCGCCAGCCGCCGCCACGCCGCGGCGTCGATGCCACGGATCAGCCGCAGTTCACTGGCCGCTGCAACGGGCTGATTGGCGGTCTGATACGGATCCTCCAGTGTGGCGTAGAAATCGTCCTCCGCACCGCCGGGATACGTGGTCTCGCTGTTCGCATCGAGCCAGTCGATCACGGCCTGAGCGATCTCCCGGTCCAGCTCGAGGATATCCAGCAGCCGCTCGAACCGCCCGATGGCGGTCGCATCCACCCGGTCACCCGCGATCAGGCTGTTGATATTGAAGCGCCCCTGGGCATCGATAATCCGCCCGGTGACCTGACCTCCTTCGATCGGGATCGGCGGCAGTTGCTGCGCCCAGATCTCGTCCCGGCTGTCGATTTCCGGATCCCGCTCCGCGTCGTCGCCGGCGGTGGTCCCGGTCTCGCCGCGCCGGTCACGCGCGAGGATGCCCATCGCCCAGGACTCGCCGCCGAGGGCGATCTGATGGGCCTGTGTAAGGGCGATCCGGTTACCCGTGCGGCGGACATCGAACTGGTGGTCGCCGGTCATCGAGGCCGCCGCGGCCGTGGCGAGGGCCACCACGAACAGCACGGTGATGAGCGCGACGCCGCGCTCGCGCGAGGGCAGCGCAGGCCGCGGTCGGTTGCATGGACCCGGCCTCATTCCTGCCCCTCCTGAGCGGCATCGGCGGGCACGGGCGGGCGGGAGGCAGCGCCCCGCGGCAAAGCCACCAGACGACGGACCTCGCCCCAGTCCGCGAGTTCCAGCGTCACCTCGACGGCGCGCGGGAGGGTCGCCGCGGCATCCGGCGCGTTCAGGGGCGGCCAGCGCGGCGACCACTCGCCCTCGGTATCCCGGAAACGCAGCTCGACGCCGTCGACCCGCTCGAGCAGCCGCCGCCGGACCGGTTCGACCTGGTCCGGGGCATCCGGCCGGGCGCGGGTCTGGCGCACGAGTTCGCGCTCGTCGAGCAACCATTCCACGCGTGCGAGCGTGCTGCGCGGCAACCGGGCGGGATTGGGCCAGCCGCCGCGGGTCACGGCGAGCAGCGGGTCGATATCGGGGCCGGGGGCATACAGCGGCGCGCGTGCCCGCGGCTGCACGTTGCGTACGGGGCGGTCGGTGGCCTGGGCCAGATCATCGACGAAGGTATCGACCGCATACTGGACGGCGGCGAGGCGCTCCGACTGCGCCCGTGTCGCCTCGCGCGCCTCCAGCACCGAAAACAGCCCCGTGTAGGCGGCCGCACCGATCACCGTAAAGATCGCCAGCGCCACCAGCAGTTCCAGCAGGGTGAAGCCGCGCGGGGTCATGGGCCGTCACCCGCGTCCGCGATCACGCCGGGGACCGGCGCGAATCCGGTCATCCGCGCGACCGGCTCGCCGTCTTCGTCCAGGCGCACCGCGACCTCGATACGGCGCACGGTATCGTCCTCCGTCGCGCTCACCTCCGCCTCCCAGAACCACGTGCGCCGGGTCATCTCGACCTCGCCATCGCGCGTGCCGGTGCTGATCTCTTCCGGGTCCAGGCGGATCGCGGTAATCCGGTCCGCCGCGATCCAGCTCGCGAGGGTGCGGTCGCGCAGGTAGTCCAGATTCTGCGCCCGATGGGTGCCCGACTGCACCAGCACGGTCATGGCGACCGCGAACACGAACAGCGCGACCAACACCTCAATCAGCGTGAAACCGCGTGCCAGCGCGGTGCGGCGTGGGCGCATCAGAACCGCTCTTCCGCCAGCGTCAGCCACTGCTCGTCACCGGGCTGGATGCGGTACTCGGTGTCGGTGTCTTCGGACAGGATGCGGATGGTGAAATCCGGCACGATCTCGCCGCCGGCGAGGAAGAAGATCTGCGGGCGCACCGCCTCCTCCTCGTCGTCCCCATCGTCGCCGTTTTCTCCCGCGGCCGTTTCATCATCACCGAAGAGCTCGACTTCGAGACCGTCGATTTCGACGTCGATGGCGACGGCCTCCGGCAGCTCGTGCGGATCGAGCAGACCGCCCTGTTCCAGCATCCGCCATTGCCCCTCGCCGATGCCGTAGAACAGGTACCCATCGCGCTCGAAACGCACGCCAAGCGAGCGCGCCTGCATCACCGCTTCCTCGCGCGCGAGATCCATGCGCGCGAGGATCCGTCGGGCCTCTTCATGCTGGATATCGCGCGCCGACGGACCGCCCACGCTCAGCATCGCGAACGACACGAGCAGGCCGACCAGCAGGATGACGACCATCAGCTCGATCATCGTAAACCCGCGGGCGCACCGGATAGACGACGTCATCGCTGCGGCCGCGCGGATACCGGGGCGGTACCGGTGGGGGCCCATTCAGTTCCGGCCGTCGGTGTTCCAGTTGCCGATATCCGCGTTCTCGTCCTCCCCGCCCGGTGAGCCATCGGCGCCGAACGAATAGACATCGATCTCACCATGCTCGCCGGGATTGAGATACTGATAAGGATTCCCCCAGGGGTCGCGTGGCAGCTGGCGCAGGTAACCGCCCTCCTTGTAATTCTTCGGTTCCGGACCACCCGTCGGGCGCTCCACCAGCGCTTCCAGGCCCTGGTCCGTGGACGGGTAGCGGAAATTGTCGAGCTTGTAGAGATCGAGCGCGCTCTCGATGGCGCGGATATCCTGGGCGGCCTTGGCCCGGCGCGCCTTGGCCGGCTCATCCATGACGCGCGGCACGACGACCGCGGCCAGAATGGCGAGGATCGCCACCACCACCATGACCTCGATCAGGGTGAAACCGCCGCTCCAGCGGCGGTTACTGCGACTGAATAACATGGTTCGTTCCCTCGTTGCGGCGCCCGACGGCCAGGCCGGGGCGTCAGTAATCGAATATGCGAGCAGTCAAGAATAATACGTTGCGTAGACGCCGTCCGCCGGATCAATCGCTGTCTCTTTCGTACAGAACCGGCAGGAAGAATTCACTCACCAGCAGCGGCACCCCGCCGAGGCGGAACACCGCCCGCCGGCCCCAGACCGGCGCAGCCACGACCGGCGGCCGCGCGATCCCCGCCTGGCGCAGCGTCAAGCGGGCGATCTGGTACGGCTCGCGCCGGGCACTGCGGTCGGCGAACAACAGCGCGCCCAGCGGCCGCCGCCCCAGCCCCGCCAGGCGCTGCTGACGGCCGCGCAGGCTGGCCAGGGGGATGATGGTTCGCGCGACGACCAGCGGCCGTGCACCACAGCACAGTGCGATTTCGCGCACGAGCGCGCGACCACCGGGAGGAATCCCCAGCAGCGCGGCCTCGTCACGCCGGGGCGGCGCGACCCGCTGGCGCAGGATGCGCAGACGGAAGCCATCCGGACAGCGGGCGCGGACGTGGGCGGTCAGCGACCCGCCCGCAAAGAGCCAGGTGCGGACCGCTGCCGGCACACGTTCACGGTGCAGCCGGTCGGCACGATACCAGAATGGATTGCGGGTCGGCGTCATCCGCTTCGCTCGTTCCCGGGCTGCTCAGGCATCACCATAGCGCTCACCATCCGCCAGCCAGCGGGCGATCAGCAGATCCACCGCCGCGGTGTCCGCGGCCAGCACGGATTCGGCGCACTCGCGCACCCGCGGCAGCAGGCCGGCGTCGCGCATCGGTTCGGCGATACGGAAGCCGACGGCACCGGTCTGGCGCGTACCCAGGACTTCCCCGGGCCCGCGCAGTTCCAGGTCCTTCTCCGCGATCCGGAAACCGTCACTCGTCTCGCGCAGCGTGCCGAGGCGGGCCCGGGCCGTTTCCGACAGGGGGCCGTCGTACAGCAGCACGCAGAGACTGGCCTCCGCCCCACGGCCGACCCGGCCGCGCAGCTGGTGCAGTTGCGACAGGCCCAGGCGCTCGGAATTCTCGATCACCATCAGACTGGCGTTCGGCACGTCGACGCCGACCTCGATCACCGTGGTCGCCACCAGCAGATCGATCTCGCCCCGCTGGAAAGCGCCCATCACCGCTTCCTTGTCGGCGGCCTTGAGCCGGCCGTGGACCAGTCCTACCCGGAGCTCAGGTAACGCCTCGGCCAACGCGGCTTCCGTCTCGGCGGCGGCCTGGCCCGCCTGGGCCTCGGAGACCTCGATCAGCGTGCACACCCAATACGCCTGGTGCCCCTGGCTGCAGGCGGTGCCCACGCGCGCGACCACCTCGTCACGGCGCGCGGACGATACGGCGATGGTCTCCACCGGCTGACGTCCGGGCGGCAGTTCATCGATGACGGAACTGTCGAGATCCGCGTAGGCCGTCATCGCCAGCGTGCGCGGGATCGGCGTCGCGGTCATGATCAACTGGTGGGGTACCACACCGCCAGCCTGGCCCTTCTCGCGCAGCGCCAGGCGCTGATGCACGCCAAAGCGGTGCTGTTCGTCGATGACCGCCAGCCCGAGGCGGGCGAATGCGACCTCCTCCTGAAACAGTGCGTGCGTGCCGATCGCCACACCGGTCTCACCGCTCGCGATCGCCTCGGATTCACGTCGGCGCGCGCCGGCGGCCAGCCGTCCCGTCAGCCAGCCGACCCGGATACCGAGCGGTTCCAGCCATGCCGCGAAGCTGCGGTAATGCTGCTCGGCCAGCACCTCGGTGGGCGCCATCACGGCCGCCTGGTACCCGGCCTCGATGCACTGCAGCGCGGCCAGCGCGGCGACCACCGTCTTGCCGGAACCGACATCCCCCTGGACCAGCCGCAGCATCGGATACGGCTGTTGCAGGTCGGCATCCACTTCACGGACGACGCGCTCCTGGGCCCCCGTCAGCGCGAACGGGAGCGCGCCGCGCAGGGCGCCGGACAGTTCGCCATCGCCCACCAGTGACGGTGCGGAACGCGCCCGCGCCCGCTGGCGCAGCCGCAGCAGACTCAGATGATGTGCGAGCAGTTCCTCGAACGCGAGGCGCCGACAGGCCGGATGACTGCCCGCGAGCAGCGCCGCGGTATCGACATCGGGTGGCGGGCGGTGGACGGTCACCAGGGCCGTATGCAGCGGTGGCAGACCATCCGGGGCGAAATCGACCAGCGGATCCGCCAGTGCCACGCCGCGGCCGAGCCGCTCCAGCGCCGCCGTGGTCACGCGGCGCAGCGTCGCCTGGCCGACCCCTTCGGTCGCCGGGTAGACCGGGGTCAGGGCATTCTCGACCGCGGGCGCCGCATCGGGACCGAGCAGTCGGTACTCCGGATGCGCGATCTCCAGGCCCGCCGGCCCGTGCCGGACCTCGCCATAGAGTGCGATGCGCGCGCCATGGACCAGCTGCTTGCGCTGGCGGTCGGCGAAGTGAAACCAGCGCAGCGTGAGGCCGCCGGTCCCGTCGTGGACGCGCGCGACCAGAGCGCGCCGGCGCCCGTGGACAATACTCGCGTGCTCGACCGTTGCATCGACCACGGCCTCATCGCCTGGCCGCAGCTCACCGATCCGGCGCACGCGGGTCCGGTCCTGGTAGCGCAGCGGCAGGTGGAACAGCACATCCGCAACGGTCGCGAGGCCGAGCCGCGCGAGACGCTCGGCCAGGCGCTCACCCACCCCGGGCAGCGCCGTGACCGGCGTCGTCTCGGCCGGGCTCGTTGCGGCCTCGGCCACGGACTCAGTCGGCGAGCGAGACGATCGCGTCCACCTCGACCGGCACGCCCTTCGGCAACGCCGCCACGCCGACGACGGCGCGCGCCGGGTAGGGCTCGTCGAAGAACTCGCCCAGGACCTCGTTCACGATCGGGAAATTGCCGAGGTCGGTCAGATAGACGTTGAGCTTGATGACCTGATCAAGCCGGGCGCCGGCGGCCTCGGTGACGGCCTGGACGTTCGCGAAAACCCGGCGGATCTTCGCATTGATGTCGCCATCATCGATTTCCATGGTCTCCGGCACCAGCGGGATCTGGCCCGATACGTACACGGTATCGCCGGTCACCACGGCCTGGGAATACGCCCCGATCGCCGCGGGCGCGGCATCGGTCTGAATCACGCGTCGGGTCATGTCGAACTCCGGATCAAAGGGCTAGCGCGGATGCGCGAGTGTACAAAGCACACGCCCCGCTGGCGAGGCCTCTCGTGCTTCGTGCGGAGGCTGTTAAGAACCACGAATGAACACGAATGCACACGAATGGCTGCCGCAGGGCCCCGTGAGATTATCGGAGCTTCGCTGAGAGGCTGGTGGTCCCGACGCCGGGATTAAGAACCACAGATGAACACAGATGGACACAGATAAAGTCAAAGGCGGTCGATGGCAGACAGCGATGGCGTGATCTCACGCCATCGCAGGTTTTGACCTTATCCGTGTTCATCTGTGTCTATCTGTGGTTCCGAACGAGACCCCATTGCCACAGACACTCCAGCGAAGCTCCCGGGCGCGGTAAATGCCCTGCGGCAGCATTCGTGTCCATTCGTGTTCATTCGTGGTTCGATTTTTTGCCCTGGCGATCGCGCTCGGTCGATCAGCGGGTTTCTCGGCGGACGCGCATGACGGCGGGGAGTTGGCGGAGGGTGCGGATGATTCGGGCGAGGTGGACGCGGTCGTGGACAGAGAGGACGAGGCGGAGCACGGAGGTCATGCGGTCGCGGTCCTCGAACTCCAGATGCTCGATGTTGGCATCCTGGTCGGAGATCAGCGTCGCCACACGCGCGAGAACGCCGCGGCGGTCCATCACCTCGACGGTGATGCAGGCGGAGAACTCACCATCGACGTCCGGCGCCCATTCGACCGGCAGCCACTTGTCCGGCCGCCGGCGGTAGTCGGCCACGTTGGAACAGGACGCGCGGTGAATGACCACGCCCTTGCCGGCGGACAGGAAGCCCTGGATGTTATCGCCGGGGATCGGGCGACAGCAGCGGGCGAACGACACGACCATGCTCTCGCCGCCCTCGAGCAGGACCGGCTCGACACCGGGCTTGTCGCGGTTTTCCTGGGTGGCCGCGGCACGATCCTCCGGCACCAGGCGCTTGACCACCTGACTCGGCAGGCGGTTGCCCAGCCCGACCTCGATCCACAGGTGATCGGCATCGCGGTAACCGAACTCGGTGAGGGTGCGCTGCATGCGATCGGGCTCGATGTCGTCGATCGTCATGCCGTAACGGTCCAGATGGCGCCGCACGAGCCGGCGGCCGAACTCGGTCGCCTCTTCGGTGGCCTGGTACTTGAGGTAGTGGCGAATCGCGCTGCGCGCCTTGGCGGTGACGACGAAGTTCAGCCACAGCGGGCTCGGCGTCGACCCGGGGGCGGTCACGACCTCGACCGTCTGGCCGGAATGCAGGGGCGTCGACAGCGGCGACAGGCGCCGGTCGATCTTGGCCGCGACACAGGTGTGACCGATCTGCGAGTGCACCGCGTACGCGAAATCGATGACCGTGGCCTGGGCCGGCAGCTTGTAGATGTCCCCCCGCGGCGAGAACACGTACATCTCGTCGGGGAACAGGTCCATCTTGACGTGTTCCAGGAATTCGACCGAGCTGCCGGTCGACTGCTGCATATCGAGCAGGCTGCGCAGCCACTCGCGCGCCGGCCCGTGCGTCTTGAGCGGGTGCTCGGAATCGTCGCCGCGCGACTTGTACAGCCAGTGCGCGGCGATGCCGGATTCGGCGAAGCGGTCCATGTCGGCGGTGCGGATCTGAACCTCGATAGGGATACTGTGCGGGCCGAACAGCGCCGTGTGCAGAGACTGGTACCCGTTGCCTTTCGGGATCGCGATGTAGTCCTTGAAGCGCCCGGGCACCGGCTTGTAGAGATTGTGCAGCAGGCCGAGCGTGCGATAGCAGGTATCGACGCTGTCGACGATTACCCGGATCGCGAACTTGTCGAACACCTCACTGAAAGAGAGGTGTTTCTCGCGCATCTTGCGATACATGCTGTAGAGCGGCTTCTCGCGTCCGATCACGCGCGCGTCGAGCCCCTCCTGATGCAGGCGCTCGGCCATCACGATCTCGATCTTCTGCATCAGCTCCTTGCGGTTGCCGCGCGCCCGCCGGACCGCCTCCGACAGGATGCGGTAGCGCATCGGATACAGGGCCGCGAAGCCCAGATCCTCGAGTTCGTGCTTGAGTGTATTGATGCCGAGCCGGTTGGCGATCGGCGCATAGATATCGAGCGTCTCGCGGGCGATGCGATGGCGTTTATGCACCGGCATGACGCCCAGGGTGCGCATGTTGTGCAGGCGATCGGCGAGCTTGATGAGGACGACGCGGATATCGTCGACCATCGCCAGCATCATCTTCTGGAAATTCGCGGCCTGCTGCTCCGCGCGCGAATTGAAACTGAGATGGGTCAGCTTGCTCAGGCCGTCGACCAGGCGGGCGACGGTCTCGCCGAAATCCGCCTCGATCCGTTCCCGCGGTACGCTCGTGTCCTCGAGGACGTCATGCAGCAGCGCGGCGACGATGCTGTCGGCGTCGAGCGAGAGTTCGGAGACGGTGCGGGCGACCGACAGGGGGTGGGTGATGTAGGCCTCGCCGGTCAGCCGCTGCTGGCCCTCGTGGGCCCGTGCACCGAAGGCGTAGGCGCGGCGGATGCGTTCCAGCGAGTCGGCGTCGAGGCGCGGTTCGAGCTCGGCGCAGAGGTCGTCGATCGTGTAGCGGTCTTCGGCGACCGGCGCCATACGGCGGCCGGCCATTTCCTGTTCGGCCACGCGGCGGGCGGACGGCGACATGCCTTCGGCCTCCGACCCGCGCGCCCCTGAAGGCGGGACGGCGCTCAGGTCTCTTCGGCGGATCCCTCGTCCGGGCGCTTGGCCTCGTCCGACGGCTGCTCCGCCTCCTCGGTGGATGCGGTCCCGGTGGCCGATGCCTCTTCCGTGCTCGCGGCGTCTCCCGCAGCGGCCTCGGCGGCCTCTTCCTCGATGGCCGCTTCCGGCGCGGAATCGGCTTCCGGCTCGTCGAGGACTTCACGGCCCACCAGGCCTTCCGCGATTTCGCGCAGGGCAATCACCGTCGGCTTGTCGTTCTCGCGCGGGACACGCGGCTCGGCGCCGAGCGACACCTGGCGGGCACGCCGCGAGGCGGTCAGCACGAGCTCAAAACGGTTATCAACGTTTTCCAGACAATCCTGAACGGTAATGCGGGCCATGCGCCCCTCCTCGTCACATCAGGCCGTACGGCGCGGACCGCACGGAACTTCCAACACTCACTAGACCTTCCGATTTTACCGGATGCCGTCCGCCGGCGCCAGCAGTTCGGCGATCAGATCCGCACAGCGGGCGGCCTGGCGGGGCCGGCGCACGCGACCGGCACGGACGATCGCGCGCAGGTCCGCCAGCGCCTCATCGAAATCGTCGTTGACGATCAGGTAATCGGCCTCCGTGTAGTGCGCCATCTCGTCGATCGCGGCCTCCATCCGGCGCTCGATCACCTCATCCGCATCCTGGCCGCGGGCGCGCAGGCGCTCGACCAGGGCATCGCGCGACGGCGGCAGCACGAAAATCGATACCGCCCCCGCGACCCGTTCCCGCACCTGGCGCGCACCCTGCCAGTCGATCTCGAGCAGCACGTCGCGCCCGCCCGCCAGCGTCTCTTCGACCACCCGCGCGGACGTGCCATAGCGGTTATCGAACACACGGGCGTGTTCCAGGAACTCGCCCTGCGCGATCATGCCGTCGAAGGCCGGATCATCGACGAAGAAATAGTCCACCCCGTCGGTCTCCCCTTCACGGCGCGGGCGGGTGGTATGCGAGATCGACAGCGTGAGCTGCTCGTCGTTGTCGAGCAGCGCACGGACAAGGCTCGTTTTGCCCGCCCCGGAGGGCGCGGAAAGGGTATACAGGCAGCCGCCGGTCACGCGGTCTCCATGAGCGGTTGTTCGGGATCACGGCAGGATAGCAAAGGCGGGCGGCCAACGCCCCCGCTGACTGGTCCGTCGAGGTGCTAATGGGCCATGCGGGAGCCGGCCGGATCGACGGGACCGATGACCGTGCCATGGATGCCCCGGTCGCGCTGTGCTAGCGTCGACCCGCGCTCAGCGCACACGAACGAAAATCCGGACGGGTAAGGAAGCTGCTGGAGTTCGATCGCGCGGGAAAGGAAAGATGGTCGGGGTGGCAGGATTTGAACCTGCGGCCCCTGCCTCCCGAAGGCAGTGCTCTACCAAGCTGAGCTACACCCCGACACCGGACACGACTGGCGCCGCGCCGAGCCGCGGAGTCTAACGCAAAGCGGAATCCGTCACAAACCCGCCGCCGGAGCGCGGACGGGTAACTGGAGGGGAGCAATGACAGTAAGACTGATCCACCGATCGGCCCTCGCCGCCGCGCTGCTGGCGGCCATCCCCGGCACCGCCAGTGCGGCGTCGTTCTACATCATCGAGTCGAGCGCCTCACGCCTCGGGAACGCCTTCGCCGGCACAGCATCGTCGGCCGACGACGCCAGCACCGTCTTCTTCAACGGCGCCGGCATGACACGGCTGAATGGACCTACCGCACAGCTGGGGGGGCACTTTATCCAGCCCGAAGCGGATTTTGAGAATCAGGGGTCAACGAACAACACCACAGGAATGCCACTATCAGGCAGCGATGGGAACACCGACGACTCCGCTCTCGTCCCAAATTTTTACTATTCGGCCCCCCTCAACGACACCGTGTCCGTCGGCCTCGGGATCAATGCACCCTTCGGCCTGACCAGTGAATACGACGATGACTGGGTCGGGCGCTATCATGCGACGAACAGCGAACTCGAAACCGTCAATATCAACCCGAGCGTTGCATTCCAGGCGACCGACCAGCTTTCCCTTGGCTTTGGCGTCAATTACCAATCAATCGACGCAACACTCGAAAATAAAGTTGACGCCTCGCAACAGGGAATCCAAGCCTTCGACGGAGATTCCCGGATAACGGGCGATGACCGAAGTTTCGGATTCGATCTCAGCATGCTCTACGAGTTCGACTCCGACACCCGCGTCGGCCTCTCTTGGCGGCAGGGCGTCGACTACACGCTGGAAGGCGAAGCCAATTTCGATCGCTCGCAGGCGTGCGACGCTGACCCCACTTGCAGCGCCGGCTTTGACGCCCTTGAGATGGCCCGGGAAGGTGACGTACGAGCTGAGATCGAACTGCCCGATATCATCACCTTGAGCGGAACACACGGTATCGGTGACAACTGGCGGGTGGATGCCGACATCGCCTGGTATGAATGGGAATCGATTCAGCAACTGCGAATCGTGCGGACTACTGGTGTACCGGTTTCCACACTTGACCTCGAGTACGAGAACACGTTCCGCTACTCGCTGGGCGGCACGTACACGGGGCTGGACTCGACCAAATTGCGGGCTGGCGTCGCCTACGACGAGAGCCCGATCTCCAGCCCCGAGACGACATCCCCACGGATTCCGGACGGGGACCGCACGTGGATCACGTTCGGCGCCAACTTCGAGCTCTCCGATACCGCCTCGATCGACGTCGGCTACGCCCACCTGTTCGTGGACGAGGTCAAGGTCAACAACACGGAACAGGGCAACACCCTGCGCGGCGAATTCGACCCGACGGTCGACATCCTCTCCGTGGCCGGCAACTGGCGCTTCTGATCCAACCCTCCCCGGGGCCGTGCTTCGGCCCCGGGGGTTTCAGCGACCGTTCCGGGACGCAGTGCGACCCACGTCACACCGTCATGACTTCCCCGCTTGACGGAACCGGGCCAGCCGCCAAGAATCGGGCCTCTGATCTCACGGAGGCCAACCATGACCCATCGTTCTGCCCGTCAGCGCTTTGGCGCCATCTGCTGTGCCCTGATGCTGCTGTTCGTAGCGACCGCCCCGGCCCACGCCGCGATGGTCGGCACCGATGAAGTCCTCGGCACCGTCGAGACCAGGGATCAACGCGCGGAGCTGGTCGCACTGGTCGAGCGCGAGGATGTCCGCGAGCAACTGGTCGAATACGGCGTCGATCCCGCCGATGCCGAAATGCGCATCCAGAACATGACCGACGCCGAGATCGCGCAGCTGCACGGCCGGATCGACGAACTCCCGGCCGGCAGCGCTTCGGTCGTGGGCGCTGCCCTCGTCGTGTTCATCGTGTTTGTCGTCACCGACGTCATCGGGGCAACCGACATCTTCCCGTTCATCCATCCGGTCAAGTAACCGACCGGACGGACAGCGCATGTCCACCGGCGCCGGCCGCATGCGGGCCGCACCGATCGCCCTGATCGGCGCGGCCCTGCTGCTGGCCGGCTGCGCCGCGCCGCAGACGGCACGGCTTGACCGCGACCCACCCCCCGACCTGCCGCCACGCGTCGAACTCGAAGAGGTCCCGTTCCACCCCCAGGAACGCTGGCAGTGCGGACCGGCGGCGCTGGCGACGGTACTCCCGCACACGACACGAGCCAGCGCACCATCCGATCTGGTCGACGAGGTCTATGTCCCGGCCCGCAAGGGCACACTGCGCAGCGAGATGCGCGCGGCGACCCGGGCGCGCGGTCTGGTGCCCTACCCGCTGGCGCCGGAGCTGACCGATCTGCTGCGCGAGATCGCATCCGGGCGCCCGGTACTGGTGATGCAGAACCTCGGGCTCGACTGGTTCCCGCGCTGGCACTACGCGGTGGCGGTCGGTTACGACCTGAATGAGCAGGAACTGATCCTTCGGTCCGGGACGACGCGCCGGCGGGTCACGGCGTTTACCGCCTTCGAGCGTACCTGGACGCGCGCGGACAAATGGGCACAGGTGGTCGTGCCACCGGATGAACCGCCGGCCACGGCGACGGCGCTGGAATGGCTCCGGGCCGTCCGCGAACTCGAAAGCACGGCGCAGGTCGCTGCGGCCCGCAAGGGCTACCGCGCCGCGACCCGGCGCTGGCCGGAGCAGACCGCCGCGTGGATGGCCCGGGGCAACGCCGCGTTCGCGGCGGACGATCCGGAGGCGGCCCGCGATGCCTTCCTGCAGGCGATCACCCTGGCGCCATCGGAAGCCCCGGGCTGGAACAACCTCGCTTATGCACTCGCGGCCACCGGCGACCAGGGCGCCGCCGTGCAGTCCGCCCAATGCGCAACCCGCCTGGCGCCGGACGCGCCCGGTCCACGCGATACCCTCAGGGAAATTCGCGCGCAAGGGGGCAACGTTCCGCCCGCTGAAGCCAGCCTTCCGCAGTGCCCGGTGCAATAGCCCAGCGGCCGCGAACCGCCGGGTTCCCTTCGACCACCCAACCCGCGACGACCGCAACCCACCCGCGCCCTTAAACGTAGGCCGGCTTGCGACCGAAGGGAGCCAGCCGGCAAACAAGGCCGCGACCAGCGCATCGACTTCATGCCGGCTGTTGCCTTCGGCAAAAGCCGGCCTACGTTCCCGGAGCCAACCAGCGCGCCTTGGCCCTT